>CAMLLT010000054.1 GCA_946480935.1 uncultured Bartonella sp.
TTACAACCCGAGCTAAGCGTGGGTTAATCATCGGTTTAATGGCTGCTACAACAATCACACTGAGCGGCTGTAAATCCCATGATTTTCTCAATACAAGTCAGACCTATAACGAAGGCTATGTTCTTGACGAATCGGCACTTGCTTCTGTGCCTGTGGGTTCAAGTCGTGATCAGGTTTTGCTTGCACTCGGCTCGCCTTCGATGACTGCAATGTATGACAATGAAGTATTTTATTACATTTCGCAAACGCGTTATCGCGGTGCACAATTTATGAAGCCGAAAGTTGTCGATCGTAAAATTCTGGCTATTTATTTCAACAAAAATGGGCAGGTCGAACGAATTGCCAATTACGGTCTGGAAGATGGCAAGGTTTTCGATAGCATTTCGAAGACAACCCCGACCGGTGGTCATGACCAATCATTCCTGTCCCAGTTGATCAAGGGTTCGAAGGGCGTTCCCCAGTTACCTACAAATGGCCGTTGATAGCCGTTTTATTCCGCTTGCAATAACTATTGTAGGCTGAACAAAGGGGGTTAAGCTTTATTAAACCGATTTCTGCGCCTGAGGTTAAATGAATTAAAAAAGCTCTATCAAATGATAGAGCTTTTTTATTTTTTTGTTTTATTGCACGTTATTTATGTCTCAATTCTTTCGCCATACGGTCGAGAACCGCATTGACCATTCGCGGCTCTTCTCCCGAAAAGAAAGCTTTGGCAATGTCGACATATTCATTTATTGCAACGGCAATCGGAACATCTTTACGATTTTTGATTTCCCACGCACCTGCCCTCAATATGGCACGCAGTGTAGAATCAATACGCGATAGCGGCCAATCCTCCGGCAAATGTTGACGAATCATCGGATCAAGCTGACGTTGTTCCTCCACCACCCCTGCTATGATGGCCCGAAACCATTGCGGATCAGCCTCGAGATATTGCTCGCCATCGACCTCTTGTCCCAAGCGATAAGTCTCGTATTCCGATGTAATTTCCAAAATACCTGTTCCGGCAACATCCATCTGATAGAGCGCCTGAACAGCAGCCAAACGTGCAGCGCCGCGTTTATTTGCGCGGCGCGGCACGTTAATATTATTGGCAGGGCTTTTATTCAATGATTTACTCCGAACTTGTTTTTCAGCGCGATCATATGTAGCGCTGCATCGGCGGCAAAACCGCCTTTATTCTTTTTATCAGGCAGTGCACGTGCCCAAGCCTGTTTTTCATTTTCGACTGTGATGATGCCGTTGCCGATAGCCAAACGCTTGCGAACAGTCAAATCGGCAATGCCGCGGCATGATTCGTTGGAAACAATTTCAAAATGATATGTTTCTCCTCTGATGACACACCCCAATGCGACATAACCATCATAGTTTTTTTCGCCTTTTTCCGCAAAGGCAATAGCTGCCGGAATTTCCAAAGCTCCCGGAACAGTTACAACGTCAAAATCTGCTCCCGCTGCTTTGAGCGTTTCCGTGGCACCTTTCAACAATGCATCGGAAATTTCATTATAAAAACGAGCTTCCACGATTAATATGTGAGCCTTTTTCACGTTTTTCTTTGTCATAATCTGATCCTACAACTCAAAAATAGGGTTGGTACTCTATGTCCCTCAACGCCCATTATAAACAATGGGAACGAGCCAATATACTTCCATTTAAAACAGTTTTTTAAAATGCGAAAGCGGCTTTTCTCAAAATGGCTCCAATAGAGTGCCATTTGAAGACAGCAAGGTAAATGAATTGAAAAATAACCGGAGCGCTAGCAGCGGAACTCCGATAAGCGCGCAGCATATCGAGCCAATTGATCTATTTCAAGATTGACGCAATCGCCTTTCTTGCGCTCCCCCCAAGTTGTCACTTCCAGAGTGTGGCGTATGATCAATATGTCGAACAAATCGCCGTCGACCGAATTTATTGTAAGCGACGTACCGTCCAATGCCACAGAGCCCTTACGCGCAATAAAAGGAGAAAATTCCTGCGGAGCTTTCAATTGAAAACGCCTTGCATCCCCCTCTTCTTTTATCTCCATAATCTCGGCAAGACCGTCAACATGACCGGAAACAAGATGGCCTCCCATTTCATCGCCAAGTTTCAAAGACCTCTCAAGATTGATATGTCCGCCAATTTTCCATCTGGAAATATTCGTAAGACGTAATGCTTCTTCCCAAGCTTCTACAGTAAAAGAGTTTTTGTTCGTGCCCGAGCGGGATTTTTCAACAACTGTCAGACAGATACCGGAACAGGCGATAGAAGCACCAATGTCGATTGTATCTGTATCGTAATGGGTGAAGATTTTTATCCGCAAGCCTTCATTTAAAGGTTCTTTTTCGGTCAGCTCGCCAATATCTGTCACTATTCCGGTAAACATTCGGGACGGAGCCTCCATTCACTGTAATTGTCTTTACCAAATTCGGCTTGTTTGATTTTTCTGAAATCAGCAAGATATTTTTTGAAATCCGGTGCAGAAATCCTGTTATCGCCAAGCATTATTATTGAACGGAAGAGCACGACCTTGTCAACCGCCTTCTGATCAAGAAAGGTTCGGGCTGTTTTCGCACCTCCCTCGATCAGGACGCTTGAGATATTATTCTCAAACAATATGCGTAGGATTTTTTCGGGTGTTATTGTCGTCTTGCTTCCGTCACTTTCAAAAAGTTTGACACCTTTTTCCTGAAGTTCGATTTTTTTTTGCTCGTTGGAATTCTTGCAACTTATTACCCATGTCGGAACGATTTTTGCAGTCGCTACCAATCGACAATCAAGAGGTATCGTGAGATCAGGATCAACCACAACACGCACCGGAGACCGGTCTTCCAGCCCTGACAATCGACAGGTCAGTTCGGGATTGTCTGCTAAAACAGTTCCAATTCCAATGAGAATTGCGTCGTTTTTCGCTCGCATCATATGGCTTACTGAATGCGATAGTTCATTACTGATCAGGACATTTTGCTTCTCCCTAATACCGATACCATTGTCAGCCGATATCGCCATTTTGAGTGTCACTTCAGGACGTGATAACTGTCTTGTCGTGAGATAGGCGCTCAATCCCTCGAAGGCCTTGCCTGCCAATATACCGGTTTCAACAATGATACCGGCATTTTCCAATATGTTTACACCGCGTCCGCTCACTCTTTTATCGGGATCGAGAAGTGCGATGACAACACGCCTTATACCTGCATTTACAAGGGCATCGGCGCATGGGGGTGTTTTTCCGTAATGTGAACAGGGTTCGAGCGTAACATAAGCTGTGCCATTTCGCGCGTTTTCACCCGCCATTGCCAAAGCTTGCGTTTCAGCATGTGGCCTTCCGCCCTCTGCCGTCACCCCATGACCAACGATCGTATAACCATCGGAACCGACTATAATCGCCCCGACTGAAGGGTTTTCGGCAGTTTGCCCGATATGCCAACTCGCCAAACGGATAGCGGCAGCCATAAATCGACAATCGGCAATTTTATCAACCATTATTGTTGTTTTCTTTTTCTCCGTCACGATCCGACAATTCGTCGATTACATCGTGAAAATCACTGGCATTGCGAAAATTGCGATAAACGGAGGCAAAACGGATATAGGCAATATCATCGATACCTTTCAGCGCTTCCATGACAAGGCGACCTATTTGTTCCGATGATATTTCGGGTTCTCCCGAACTTTCAAGTTGTCTGACGATACCAGATATTGCCCTCTCGACACGTTCGGGATCGACATTTCTCTTGCGTAATGCAACTTCCACCGAGCGCATAAGTTTGTCACGGTCAAAAGGAACATGCCGACCGCTCTTCTTGGTGACCATCAATTCACGTAACTGGACACGTTCAAATGTCGTGAAACGGCCGCCGCATACGGGACATATGCGGCGACGGCGAATAACCGAACCATCTTCGGCCGGACGCGAGTCCTTTACCTGAGTATCTTCAGATTGACAGTAAGGACACCGCATTTTTTACTCCGTTCAAATAATCAGCCAAGATAAGGATATAGCGGGAAACGTTCGGTCAATGCCTGAACCTTTTCACGTACATGTGCTTCTACAGCAGCATTCCCCTCATCCGAATTTGCAGCTTTCAAGCCATCAAGAACTTCGGAAATCAGTTCGCCAATTTCATCGAATTCTTTTTCGCCAAAACCACGTGTCGTTCCTGCCGGTGTACCGAGCCGCACACCTGATGTAACGAACGGTTTTTCCGGATCGAAAGGAATTCCGTTTTTGTTGCAGGTAATATGAGCGCGGCTCAACGCACTTTCTGCCCGTTTCCCTGTTGCATTTTTTGGTCTCAAATCAACCAGCATCAAATGGTTATCGGTGCCGCCGGATACAATATCAAGACCATTTTTAATAAGACGTGCCGATAAGGTTTTTGCATTTTTAACAACATTTTGGGCATAAGTTTTGAACGATGGGCGCAGAGCTTCGCCAAATGCAACAGCTTTTGCGGCAATAACATGCATGAGCGGTCCACCCTGAATACCCGGAAAAACAGCCGAATTGATCTTTTTTGCAATCGCTTCATCATTCGTCAAAATCATACCACCGCGCGGTCCGCGAAGCGATTTATGTGTCGTTGAAGTGACGACATGGGCAAAAGGAACAGGCGAAGGATGGACTCCTCCGGCAACAAGGCCGGCTATGTGCGCCATATCCACCATAAGATATGCACCAACTTCGTCAGCAATTTCGCGAAACCGTTTCCAGTCCCAAAAGCGCGAATAGGCTGTGCCACCGGCAAGTATAAGTTTGGGCTTGTTTTCGTGAGCAATACGGGCAACTTCGTCCATATCTATTCTTTGGTCATCTCTGCGAACGCCATAAGATACCACATTAAACCATTTTCCGGACATATTAACCGGAGACCCATGGGTCAAATGCCCACCGGAATTGAGGTCAAGTCCCATAAATGTATCACCGGGCTTCAAAAGGGCGAAAAATACCGCCTGATTCATCTGGCTACCGGAATTCGGTTGCACATTTGCAAAAGCGGCTCCGAACAATTTCTTTGCGCGTTCAATTGCAAGATTTTCAACCACATCCACATATTGGCAACCGCCATAATAACGTTTACCCGGATAACCTTCGGCATATTTATTGGTTAGAACCGAACCTTGTGCTTCAAGTACAGCACGCGATACGATATTTTCCGATGCAATCAACTCGATTTCATTACGCTGACGGGAAAGTTCGCCGCGAATGGCATCATAGATTTCGGAATCAGTTGTTTTAAGATCGTCATTAAAAAAGCGCTTTTGCGCCACATCCACTTGGTCGCTCATGGGAGATATTCCTAACAATGAAAAATAGCCGCTTAATAATTATCACAGCGTTGTAATATGTTAAACGCTTTCGACATGAATAGCCAATAATTCGCAAAAAATCCTCAGAAAAATCAGTTTGATCTGCAATTATAATTTACTGATCGCGTGATTAATCGCGAAAACTGCCTTTCGAATAATTTTTTCCGATAAAACGTTTAAACGATTACAAAAAAGAATTTATTTTTATCGCTTCGTAATGCACAATATATCGCCTCTTGTTTAAAAGAATGGCTCTGTTCTTTGAGAAGAGATAAAAATCATTCGTGTAAGTCTTTTAACCAACCCAATCCCGATGAAATCAGGTGCAAGGAAATGCAAACAAAAGTTTTTATTGATGGTGAACACGGTACAACGGGCTTACAAATCAGGAAGCGGTTGGCCGCACGAGATGACCTCGAAATTCTGTCAATTCCGTTGGAAGACCGCCACAATGAAGCTGCACGTTTGGAAAGATTGAATGCAGCCGATATCGCCATTCTCTGTCTGCCTGACAAGGCAGCAATTGACACTGTCAATGGTCTTGCAGGCAATGACAAAGTGCGCATCATCGACAGCTCTACGGCTCATCGCATTGCCCCCGAGTGGGTTTACGGTTTTGCAGAACTCACAAAAGGTCAACCGGAACGGATAAGCTCGGCACGTTTTGTTGCCAATCCGGGATGTTATCCTACCGGTGCGTTAAGCATCATTCGTCCATTAAGGGAAGCTCATATTATAGGAGAAGATTTTCCAGTCTCCATTAACGCTGTGTCGGGCTACACCGGCGGTGGAAAAAAGATGATTGCACAAATGGAAGATCCGGACTGTGACGACAAGATAACGGCAAATTATTTCATTTATGGGCTTAATCTCAAGCATAAGCATGTGCCGGAGATACGTGTTCATGGTAAACTTTCACATTCGCCGATTTTCGTACCAAGCGTCGGAAGATTTCCTCAAGGCATGATTGTCAATATTCCGCTTCACAATTCGCTTTTGCAAAAAACCGTCACAACCGATGTTTTGCGTTCTATTTTCAAAGCTCATTATCACAATAGCAAGCTCGTCAGCGTTGCGAATGAAGACGAAAGCAGCAATTTGGCGCGGCTTGACGCAGAATTACTCGCTAATACAGATAAATTGAAAATATTTGTATTCGGTGATGATTCTAACGGGATTTACAATATTTCAGCTGTTCTGGATAATCTGGGTAAAGGTGCTTCGGGAGCAGCAGTGCAAAATCTCGATCTGATGATCGGAAAATCTTAAAAATCCGGATTTTTCCTGCTCATAATAACAGAAGACCGGCCTTTTGATGGCCGGTCTAATTTTTTTGCCTTTTGAAATGTTTTAATTGTCTGTTAGCTGATCGTTCCTCTGCTCTAGAGAGTTTAAATGCGTGGAAATTCAACTTTTGTCGTGGCAATCATGCTTTTTCTACAGCATAAGCGCCTTTTGTTGCGCGCCAATGTGCAACCGCAAATACCAGTACCAAGAGCGCAACACCCTGATGTATCAATCCCCAACTGATCGGTGCCTCAAGCAAAAGCGTGATAATTCCGAAAATAGCTTGAACAACAATGGCCAAAAGCAACAGCATTGCACGGCGCGCATGGGTTGTTCCCGAAGCGAGCTTTTCGACTTTCAGAGCGTGGACAAGCGCTGCCAACAACAGAAGATAAGCAAAACACCGATGGACAAATTGTACCGTCAACCGATTTTCGAAAAAATTGCGCCAGGATGGCTGATCGGCGAGCAAGCCTTCCGGCACCAATTGTCCATCCATTAATGGCCACGTATTATAAACTTTGCCTGCATGTAGACCTGCAACAAGAGCCCCGAGATAAATTTGCACAAGCACCATAAAAACAAGCCAACCGGCAAATTTCTGTATGCTACGGTTGGCAGGCTTATCACTATAATCGGCAAGTCCTCGTGAAACATAAGTGACAAAGATGACAACAATACAGGCTGTAACAAGATGAATCGCCAAACGATATTGACTGACACTTGTCAAATCACTGGCCCCGAGTCCGGAGGCAACCATCCACCAGCCAATCGCCCCCTGAATGGCGATAATGACAGGAACCGCGATTAATTGCGGAAGGAAAGTTTTTTCAATTCGTTTGGTTGCCCAAAACCAGATGAGTCCGAATAATGCAACAACACCGACAAGACGTGCCAATAAACGATGAGCCCACTCCCACCAGAAAATACCTTTGAATTGCGAAAGTGTCATCCCCTGATTGACAACTTTATATTGCGCAATTTGTTGATATTTCTCGAATTCATCTTGCCATTCTGCCTCGCCAATCGGCGGAATAACCCCGTGAACCGGCTTCCATTCGGTAATAGACAGCCCTGAACCGGTAAGGCGGGTAGCACCCCCGACGATGACAATTGCCAAACACAGAATTAATATAACATAAAGCCATATCTTAATCATTTTGCGATTGCGTGCCTGTCTGGCATTGGGCACGGTTTCATCAATTGCAGTCATTGTCATAACGAGAAGCTCTCACTCAATAATATCCGCCGGGATTATCCGGTTCTTTTTCCTATTGGTGCAGCAATGTTTTTAAGAAAACAAGGGTGCAAGCCGCGACAAGCCGTCGCGTCTCCACTTTTATCAATTATTGATGAGCCTGAATACCGGTTGCACAGAATATTTCAAGAATAATGCTGTCCAATGATCTTCTTCGGATTTGTCACCGGGCGAAATAACAAGGCAATCGCTTTCAGAAAATATTTCTTCCAGCCCGAATTCCGGCTCATCCGACATTGCAACAATAACAATTGAATAGCTGCTTTCGAGCGCCGAAATGAATGCCGGAATATCCTTTGAAAAATCCTTGGCACGAATTAGGCTAGCCAAACCTTGAGGCAAAATATCGACACCGGTGTCATAATCGTTATAGATAACTTCCGAAATTTTCGCGTCACCCGTCAATACATCGGTGAAACCACGATGAGGACCAATGAGATTTCCGATTTCATTCGTCGAGATATCAACCAAAAGAATTGCGTTGTTTTCTTTTTTCAATCCCATCGACAAGCGCGCGGCAGTTTTTGCGGCTGTTTTTCCAACCACCGCGATAAATCCTGCATGAATATGTTCGAGTTTTTCAACCGTTTCAGCAAAATTCAGTGCCGCATTCCGCGAAGACGGGTCGACCGAGTTCGCCCTGACACCTTCCCTATTTCCTGTACCATCAAAATATTGACTATCCATGTTTCTGCGTGTTTTTAGTAAAGCGCGCTTTTTAATGATCGTCTGAATAATCAAAAGTAACAAGAAAACAATTAAAGTGAATCCGAAGATTCTGGTTCCATATCGCGATAAAACAGATTGTTTCGTGATCGTTATTGGACCATTCACAACAACAAAATTGCTCGCCCGCAACAAGTCGGATTTCTCGATTGTTTTATCATAGTCGTCCCAAATCGACTTCAATTTTTTTTCAAGTTCATCAAGCGATTGATTGTCATCGGAAGAAACGGAAGCGCCGTTTGCCGCATTGAGTTCATCACGCAAACCACGTTCAACTTTCGCCGCAATATCCGCCTGTGCGTAGAGACGTTTGATTGCCAGGTCAACATTGTTTTCAAGCTCTGACTTTAGCGCATTTTGTTCAGCCCGCATTGCTTTGATCTGGGGATGGTTGCTCGCTAATCGGGTTTCCATATTGGCAATTTCTGCTGTCAATGCATTCAAGTCATCGGTCGTTTTCACAACTGCCGGATCGTTGGCAATGAAGTCAAGAACAAGCGGTGACTGGCCGGTATTCAAGAGATTTTTCAAAACCTCGATCGACGCATTATAGGCAACGCGATTACCAATGGCGACAATGAGCGAAGAATAGAGGTCATTGATTTGCTTTTCTCGCTCAACCCGTCTGGCGTTTTCGCTAAAACTATTCAAAGTCGAGCTCAAAACACTGTTACGCTGTTTGCGTATAGCGGAGATCAGCGCCAAATCGGGATCGGGATAGACTCTTTTTACTTCTTGACGGAAAGCTTCCAGCAAACTTGCCAATACAAGTTCTGCATGGGTCGCATTTTCATCATCAAACTCCAATAAAAGATGATTTTTATCTTCCCGAAGTGAAAGAAAATAATTGAAATTGCTCAGGCTAACCGGAATTTCCTGCTTTTCCAACAGTTCGACCGTCCGCTTCAAAACCGGACGCGATGTGACAATTGAAACGGCCCGATTGCGATTATCGTCGTCCAATGCCAAGCCATCCAGTTTTTTAATGGAAAATTCTACCTTCGCCTCGTAAATCGGCGGTTTTGACAAACAATAAACGAAAGCAAGAACAAAACAAAAGGCCGTAACCAGCAAAACCAATATTATGTTTTGCGGCAAAAAACGCTTGAAATTTCTATTCTTTCCGGCTTGTTCTGGCATTCCTGTTCAACTGATGCAAAAGACAATGCCTTCCAGATAGAATAGAATGAGTAACTATCCCCTTAAAAAATAAAAATAAAACCGCCATAAAGGCGGTTTTTTGATGTTTTTTTTAAAAATAGTTCAACCGGCCGTATCAAGAGCCAATTGCGAGGAGCCGTCCATGTGATAAATATCGTCACGGAATTGAACAACTCCCTCTCCCGTTGACCAAGCGGAAATATAGACAAAATGAAGCGGTATGGGATCGGGAATATTAATCGGTGTATTTTGTCGGGAGGCAATCACCGCTTCCATACGTTGCCTGTCCCACCCGGGCGTATTCTTCAAAATCCACACATTGAGATCGCGAATGTTCTGAATACGGATACAACCGGATGAATCAAAACGCATCAAGCTATTGAACAGGGTTTGTATGGGAGTATCGTGCATGTACACCGAATAAGGATTGGCAAAATTGATCTTTGTCGATGACATGGCGTTAATTTTACCCGGATCTTGCCGGAACATCATACTGACAGCCTCGTCACTATGCCAATCGATGCTTTCGGGAGGTACTTCCTCGCCACGATTGTTAAAAATATGGATGCTGTTATCCGAAAGGTAGGACGGATTTTTTTGCATCAGCGGAATAATATCTTTACGGATAATCGACTTCGGTACTGTCCAGAACGGATTGAGGATGATCTGGCTGATTTTTGAATCCAGTAACGGGGTTTGGCGATCAATTTTACCGACAACAGCTGTATGTCTTTGCGCAACCACACCATTTTCAACGGCTTCGATTTGCGCCGCCGGTATATTGACCATTACAAAACGCTGTTCCTGAGCTGTCATTTCGACTTTCGTCTTCAACCGCTCGACATTGATGTGAAGTTGGTTGAGGCGCGTCTGGGCATCGACATTCATCGATTTATAGGTCGCCTCGCCCGTTACACCATCGGCTGGCAATCCATGACGGGCCTGAAAACGTTTTACCGCGGCATCGACATAGGTGTCGAAAGAGGAAGACATCCCCACGCCACTTTGAAGATCTCCCGACGCTGCAAGTCTTTGCCGTAACGCAGTTACTGCCGGATGTGTCACACCAATTTGCAATTTGCCCTGTTCTGTCGGAACTCTTTGCCAACCGCCGCGACTGACAATATCCTCATATTGCGTAATCGCCTTTTGAGTGTCTTCAACAGTTGCAAAACTTAATACAGGCTGATTGGAAGCAACTTTGGTACTCCCTGCAGGCCCTGCATCAAACTGGTCATCCCAACGGGCACGCCCCGATTGGGCAAACAATGCGTTGTTTGCCTTGGCGAAAACCGGAGCATATGACAGAGCCGTTACAGTTGCCAAAGATTTTAAAAAGAACCTACGGCCTATTGAAGGATTTTTGACAGATGTCATGTTTTTATTTGTCATTCTTGATTTTTTCCACGCATGCACTCGTCGATAAGATCGACATTGACGCTTAACAGCATTTGGTAGAAGTAATTGTCACTTTTTCCTATAATTAACCATTTTTGTGTCTTTATCATGTCTAACAACAAAGTGACTCTTCGTTAGCTAATAAATATAGGCATTGTCACGTTAAAATTGGGTAACTAGATTATCTTTTTCTTCTTTTTGAGAAACAGACAAACCCGAAACATAACAAATAGCAAAGCGACCAAAAAATGGAATACTGCAAGCGAGGGGAAAAAAATAAAGCTTGAGCTATAGACCGTAAATGCGAGAGATTCAGTCAGGGCTGCAAAAAACCACAAGATTATTCCCCAAAGAGAACCCATCCACAGCCCGAGAGCTGCAATCGGATAGACAACGGAGAGAATAACTGTCAGCACCTGCCAAAGCCAGGGCATTCGATCAATCCGCCATAGTGTACCGGAAAATACGCCGACCATCCGTATCCAGTAAAAAATGGAAAACAGGAGGGCAACAAAAGCCAGACAATGCAGAAAAATGGAATAGGATGATAATACCAGACTTGGTTTAGCTACCTGGCGTAACTGGTTATCCATTAAATTTCCAATTCTTTTTCAACCGGTTGAAAATAGGAATCAACCATCTCGTCGGTAACGCCGGCCAAATTTTCCGGTTGCCAATGCGGTTCATTGTCCTTGTCTATTAATACCGCCCGCACACCTTCATAAAAATCATGATTATCCATCATGTGGTGGGCAACACGGTTTTCAAGTTTCAGACAGTCGTCTAACCCTAATGGTTTACATTGCTTCATCGCGCGCCAAGTGACCATTAAGCTTGTCGGTGAACGCGCCAAAAGCGTTGCCAGAGTTTCTTTGGCAAATTCGTTTCCCTCATCGGCTTTTTGTTTGATGAGATTGATGCCTTCCTCAAGCGTGT
>CAMLLT010000055.1 GCA_946480935.1 uncultured Bartonella sp.
TGAAAGAACGGCATCATGCCTATTAGCTACAACCGGTTTTCTTTGTGAAGACCTCGCTAACCTTTCACGACTCTTATTTAGTCAGCTTATTATTGAATGTAAAGGTTTTTTAGAAAAATATTTTTTCAATAATATGTTAAGTAGTTTTTTTATCTAATTAAATGAGCGTATCAAGCTTCCTACCAGCAAATTCCACCCGTCGATCAACACAAAGAACAGAATTTTGAAAGGCAGGGATATGACCGTTGGCGGCAGCATCATCATGCCCATAGACATTGTCAAAGTTGCAACGACAAGGTCGATTACCAGAAAGGGTAAGACAATGAGAAAACCGATTTCGAAACCGCGCCGCAATTCAGAAATCATAAAGGCAGGCACAAGAACACGGTAATCGACCTGTTCACCGGAGCCAACCTGAAACGAGGGGTCTGCAAGATCGACAAAAAGATCAAGATCCTTTTCCCGCACCTGACTGAGCATGAATTCGCGAAATGGCTGGCCAATGCGTTCTGCCGCTTGTTGTTCACTAATCTCGTTATTCATAAGCGGCTGAACGCCACCGGTCCATGCCTGATTGAAGGTCGGGGCCATAACATAGAATGTCATGAACAATGCGAGCGATATCATGACCAGATTGGAGGGAGCTGTTTGCAAACCGAGGCCGGAACGCAAGAGGGAAAATGCAATGGCAAAGCGGGTGAAGCTTGTTACCATTATGAGCAACCCCGGTGCCACGGAAAGTACCGTTAACAAACCGAAAAGTTGGACAATGCGCCCGCTTATCGAACCACCAGCCTGCGGCAACAGATTTGACAGCGCCCCGCCGCCTGATGCTTGTGCTGCTGCGGCATTGGTTTCCTGCGCAAAGGCACTGTCAACGCCCAAAAGCAATATAAAAAATGCCAGCAGGAAAAGGCGTTTCATTGCTCGACCACCAGACTAGAAATCAGAACATTGGTGACTTTGCCCTGTGAACGGGTACGAGCACGATCAACAAGATCTTCCCGCAGATTCATAAGTCCGGAAGCTCCTTTGATTTGCGCAATCGTGCTGTTTCGCAGAAAAGCCAAAAAATCATTTGAAATTTCAGCAGCAACGGAAGGAGAAAGGACTTCACCCGGTTGTGACACGAGAGAACATTCAATACGGATCCAGGCGTTATTGGGAGCAGCCATATTGGTGAGAATAGGATTTAAAACGGTAACACTACTATTTGAGGCGATTGTGTCGGCATTTTTCTGAGCCTCGGTTTTTTCCGGTTCGGGCGGAGGAGCAATTTCCTTGCCGATTTGTGTTCCCAAAAACCAGCCGCCGCCAGCAGCAACCAAAGTCAAAATAACACCGGCAAGAAGCAGTGCTTTGAAACCGCCGGCCTTTTTTCCTTTTCCGTCACCTTTTTCAGGCTCGTCAGCCATAAAAACCTCTCAAGTTAAAGTTCAAGGCATTTATGCCCTTTTTTCCGTTTATTATTATTCTATCAGAAAATAGATGAATAAACCTTAAAGTGCCAAGCTTTCAAGCCCTTATACAGAACTTGAACAAAGGGAGCCTATTGAAGACGAAGCTCCCTTTATTATCACATTTACCAATTCTATCAGAATGGCGATATCTGGTTCATAATCTGCTGGCCATAAGGCGGTTGCTGAATCTCGCTCATGCGACCACGCCCACCGTAAGAAATACGGGCTTCAGCGATTTTATCATATTCGATCGTGTTGTTACCGGTAATATCACGCGGGCGAACAACACCTGCAACATTCAGAACACGCAATTCGTAGTTGACACGAACTTCCTGCGAACCGTTGATAACCAGATTACCATTCGGCAATACATCTGTAACAACTGCTGCAACCGACAATTTGATGTCTTCCTTACGTTCAACCTTCGCATCGCCCTTCGAATGTGCGGTTGAATCGCCATTCACGCTACCACTGTTTTTCCCGATCAGAGGGTAAGTTGCGCCTAACGTATATTTGCCATTGGCATCACGCTTCAGATCACTCTTGTTATTCAAATTGGCACGGTCATTAATCAAAATCTGAACCGTCAATACGTCGCCCGGTTTCATCGCACGCGGGTCGCGGTAAAAGCTATTTGATGAAGACCGATAAAGCGAATATTTGCTTTCTTTCGGTTTTGTCGGATAAATATCGGGGTTCATTGAGGGAGCATAGCCGAGATCTGCCCGAACCGGCGAAAAATCCGGCACCGAGTTAAAATCTTTTGTATTGTAAGAACAGCCAGAAAGCGCAACCGTTGCCAGAACGACACTGATAAGCGCGACTCTTGATTTACGGATGTCTAAAACGTTTTTCATTTGTTCAACTTTCTTCATTGGCCTGCTTTTACAGCCTTTGGTGCCGGCTTGTTTTCCGGCGGAAGTTTTTGTGCACTCACCAGAACCTTGGTCAGATTAGCCGACTTTTCCGGTGGCAATTCATTCATAATGGCACTTGAGACACGCGGCGTCAGTTTCAGCATAATGGCGGCTGCGGCAAAATCATCAACCAGCGCCAATTGGGCGGCAGCAGCATCGGGGCGCATTTTGGAAATAATGTTGACAAGTGAATCCTGCGCTTTTGCCAAAAATTCGTTTCTCTTGTTCAGCCAGTTTTCGTATTCCTGACGTTTTTCTTCCAGAACCTTGATGCGATCATCAATCTGCATGCGTAATTGCTGCAATTGCTGACTCTGTAGTTCGAAGCGTGCATCTGCCGCCTGACTGTCAATATTGCCGCAGAATTTTTCAATTTCATCCTGCGAGGCATTGGCAGAGGGAAGTGTACGCTGCGGTGAAGGAGCCGAAGGAATGGTGGATGATTTGTTCGGGCTTGAAGTCGCGGCACCTTTTTGTGCCAAGGCGTTATTCATGAGCCCGCACAGCGGAACCAATCCCAGAATTGCCAGAACTTTACGCCGAGATCCGATCATTGAACCACAAGCTCCGCATGAAGTGCACCGGAAGTTTTAATCGCCTGAAGGATGGCGATGATGCCGGTGGGCTTGACACCTATCTGGTTCAAACCTTTAACCAGATTGTCGAGATTGGTACCGCCCAGAATACCGATATTGGACGTTTGTTCATTTGCATCGACGGCTGTTTGCGGCAGGACAACAGTGTCTCCCGTTTCACTGAACGGCTCGGGTTGTGACGCATAAGGCGTTTCGGTAACACGAACAGTCAAGCTGCCATGCGAAATGGCAACACGCGAAACACGAACCTTTTCACCGATGACAACAGTACCTGTGCGTTCATCGACAACAACACGGGCAACTTCGTCTGTCGGAATGGGAAGCCCCTCGATTTCTGCAATGAAACGGGCTGCCGTAATACTTGCCGGTTTTTTCAAAACAATCGTTTTTGCATCGCGTTCTTTGGCAACGCTTTGATGATAGCGTTTATTGGCAAAAACATTGACAAGATCGGCAACACGGATAGCTGTCGAAAAATCCGGATTATGCAATTCCAGAACAATATCGGCATCGCGGTTGAAATTGCCTTCAACTTTACGCTCGACCAGAGCACCATTCGGAATACGACCGGAGGTCGGAACCCCTTGCGTTACAGTTTCTGCGGCACCTTGCGCTGCAAAACCGGAAATGATCATATTACCTTGTGCAACAGCGTAAGTTTCGCCATCGGCACCAAGAAGCGGTGTCATAACCAGCGTACCACCTTGCAAGGACTTTGCGTCACCCAGTGATGAAACACTGACATCAATTCTTGAACCTGGTGTTGCAAAAGGTGGAATATCGGCCGTCACAATAACCGCGGCAATATTGTTGGCACGCGAGGCGCCAGCAGGCGGGCTAATGCCCAGATTGTCCAACATGGCACGTAAAGATTGTTCTGTAAAAGGTGAATTACGTAACGAGTCGCCTGTGCCGTTAAGACCGATAACCAAACCATAACCGACAAGCTGGTTTTCACGAACGCCCTGAATTTCAGCAATGTCTTTCAATCTTGCAACAACTCCGGGGCGTGAAAGGTCGGAATAGCGCATCTTTGCCGGATCGCCACCCGAACCGAGCCATGAAGCATCGGACGCCGCTTCGGAATTGAAATGGCGTACATTGCGGCCACCTTCATCGGCAAATGCGGGCATAACGCCCATCAATAAAGCCGCGACAATTCCTAACGAACGACCAATCCTTAAAGAACGACCAATCATTGCCCACCTACCCTGACACTACCGTCAGACAAGACCGTACCGCTCACAATACGACCGGAATCGACATTGCGAACCTTGATAAAATCGCCTGCACTACCGGGTTCCATTGAAACGCCTGAAGCGGTTATCACCAGATCACCGGCATTGAAAACCAGTTTTGTTGATTGACCACGTTCAATCAGAACCGGATCTCCCAAAGAAGATAACGAGATCGGCCGGCCGGCCGGCAATGTACGTTTTGCAACCTTGTTCAAAGCTTGCTTGACATCGGTTACATATAAAGGAGCTGCATCAACCTTGATGTAAAACATCCTTTCGCTAAGACCGACATTGCTTACAGGCTGTCCGGCATAGACTGTCGTGGTCGGAACGAGAAAGCCTATCCTATCCGCATAGGCTTGCGTTATCGATGCAGTCGACAACAATAAACCAGCAATAAGGAGAGAAAGCTTTTTCATTTTAAATTACCTTAAATTCTTCGAAACAACTGCCGACATTTCATCTGCGGCCTGAATAACTTTCGAATTCATTTCATAAGCACGTTGCGCCGCTATCAATTCGGTAATTTCTTTAACCGGATCAACGTTTGATGCTTCGAGATAACCCTGCATGATCGTGCCATAATTTTCTTCACCGGGATTACCCGCAATAGGTGCTCCGGAAGCCTGTGTCTCACGAAAAAGATTGTCACCAACCGGCTCGAGGCCTGCTTCATTGGTAAAATTGATCATGTTGAGACGACCGGCTTCAACCGGAGCAGCATCGGCATCCGGCTGATAGGTTACACGACCATCTGCACTCACTGTAATAATGCCGTTTTTGCCGAGTTCGTTCGGAACGGTAATGACCGGCTGGACGAGATTGCCATCAAGGGTCACAACCTGTCCGTTTTCATTCAGGTTGAATGCACCCGAACGGGTATAAAACGTATTGCCATTCGGATCCTGAATTTCAAAATAACCGCGTCCACGGATTGCCAAATCAAGCGAATTGGTTGTCTGGACGAACGAACCTTGCATATTGTTTTTGCGAACCGCAGCAGTACGAACACCAAGACCGACAATGGCACCTTCCGGAATAGTCGCTTCATTCATCATATTCGGGACGCCAACAGCACGATCTGTCGTATACATAAGATCGCTGAATTCGGCGCGGGAGCGTTTATAACCAGTGGTGTTGATGTTTGCGATGTTGTTTGCAATCACATCAAGATTGGTCTGCTGGGCGTTCATACCGGTGGCCGCAATTGATAAAGATCTCATAACCATTGGACTTTTCCCTTTATTTCTTTCATTTGCTCAAGTGTTACCCGAACCAACCGGTTAAATTTGCATACGACTAACTTCGAGATAGGCCTGAACGATCTTGTCTCTGATGGCAATTGCTGTGTTCAATGAACGTTCGGCATCCATTACCGAATTAACAACTTCACGAACCGACACGTCGCCACCTTCCATTTTTTGCATTGAAAGGCTTTCGGCCTTTTCAAGATTGTTTCCCACAGCGCCGCTAACTTCAGCGAGTACCTGATCGAAACTAGGACTTTTTACACCCTGAGCCTGACCTGTAGCTTGCGTGTCTAATGAAGTTGTCTGGCTGGCATTAGCGCCGTAAGATTGCCCCAACCTTTCAAGAGCGGCACGTGTTGTTGCTGATGTTAACGACTGTATCATTATCAAATCCCCGTCATTTTCAGTGCATTTGCAAGCAAATGTGCAGACCGGCAGATAACTTCGAGATTGGCTTTATAGTTACTTTCATCGCTAATCTTTATAGTCTGGCCTTTAATATTGATCTCATTATTACTCAATTGTTCTTCAAGCTTCGAAAGATTTTCATCTTTATTTATAATTATGGTTTTCAACTTATTAACCTCTCAGCAGGTCAATTGTCTGGGATACGAGATCCCGGGCCTGACGAATAACTTGTAGATTTGCTTCATAAGACCGGTTTGCTTCACGCATATCGGCCATTTCAACAATTGCATTCACGTTCGGATATTTCACATAACCATTGGCATCAGCAGCCGGATGACCCGGTTCATATTTGACAATATAAGGTGATTTATCCGTGGAAATACGGGCAATCTCTACACCTTGAGCATCGGCATAAGGATTAAGAGCAGCCTCGAAACTGACTGTCTTGCGTTGATATGGATTTGCTGCGGCAGTATCTCCTGTCGAATTCGCATTGGCCATATTTTCAGCAATAATACGAAGGCGGGTTGATTGGGCTGCAAGCCCTGTTGTTGCGACCCGTCCGGCTGCAACGAGTGGATCAGACATGATCACGATCCTCCTTTAACGGTAGCCATCATCATGCGATGAAAGGCTTTTACGATAACGGTATTGAGTGACATTTGCTGGCCGATTTCACCACCTTTACGCATTTCTTCTTCCAGATTGACGTTATTACCGGAATGGGTGGTTTCAATCGTATCTTCGGGCCGCATTGCATGGGATTCCATGCCATTATCCGTGACATCCATGTGTTTGCTGTTTGTTACAGCCATTGCCATGGTATCATTGTTGAGAATTGCAGCGAAGTCTTTTACGTCACGCGCTTTGTATCCGGGAGTGTTAACGTTAGCAACGTTACTCGCGACAGTCTTTTGGCGCGTTGCCAACCAGTCTGCTTGTTTATTTGCTATATCGAAAAGATTTACCGGACCCATTGTCGTATACTCTATTGAACAGAATAAACAATAGGCCCTTAAACTTGCGCGAGACTTGCGTTTGAAATGTTTTTTAAAAAATATAAATATATAAACTATTTCAGTGATTTATCACAAAAACAAAGCCTGTTTTAAAGGACCCGATTGCGCTAAAGCAATGAATTTTGTCAATCCTCACCCAAAAAATCAATTAACACATTTCATATATCGGATCGCTCCGGTCATATATCGGATTGCACTCTCAAGCGTTTTTTACATTATGAACCGGAACCCCCGAATAGAACAAAACGGGAGAAAAAGCGGCATCTTCCAGAAAATGTCTTTGCTTCGAATGTCTTCCCTTCGAATGGCTTACCTGCCAGTTTCGGGATAATCGGCTTTTTTGATAGTTTGTGCTTTTCGAGGCTCCATAGTCAACTTATTAATTGACCGGCAACTTATTGATTGACCGGAATTATTCCTTTCGAGGTCTTGAGAGCAACTTTACCCGTTTCGTTATCTTTCATAACCCGAACATAATAACTTCCATCAGGAAGTTTGCTGCCGGGTCTGGCGAACCAATATCCCTGATCATATTCTATCATAGCCATTCCATTAACCACGTCTTTGACAACATAGGGCTTCGACTTTGGAGCGGATGGTTTCAAGCTTCCGTCAGTCTTGTCCGGATTTTCGCTTCTTGGAAGCCCCCGTCCGTTTGACATAATCGCTTTCTTTGAATCATAGTCACGCGTGGCATAAGGATCGACGTGATCGACAAGTTCAAAATGTGAGCGCTTGTACCAGCCATCATGAGGTTTGAATGTGCCTACTGCTGCCGGCTTACTGTCGGGTGCACCTACCCCGCCCTGCCCGCCAATCTGGAACGCATAGACCACAAATGGCAAACTGCCGCAGCCAATTGCCATAGCAACCCCCATGGCACGCAACATGGAATCAACAGAACTGAAAATTCCAAAAAACATGCCTGTCGATGAACTTGCTGCCGAATTTGCAAATGTGAATGTTTGCAGACCTGCCAAACCGGCAGATATTGCCGCAATCACTCTCTTGAAAACACCAATATGCTTTTTGTCGTCAACAACTCCATTTGTGCTTGCACCGATCGGGGAAAGCTCGTCGGGATTACGCCAAACCAACCACCATTTGCTTTTATTTTTTTCACTATTATTCTGGATCACCCGATCGGATTCAATATTTTCAAGATCGGACAACAGATTTGCCAATTCTTGTTCCGTGTCATCGCTGCGTTTTTTATTGGCCAGATTTTTCATTCTGAAGCCACCGAACTTTTGATAGGATTCGCTACCAAAGCCCGGAAAGGATGAACCAAAATTTGTAATATCAGTCATGATTGAAATTCTCCTGCGCCGCTTTTAAGCCGCCTGACTTTTCAGGGCTTTGGCAAGATCATCATAAGGATCGCGGGAAACCGGCGTATCCGGTGACTGGTTCATAGCGTCGTAAATTCTCGGCACCAGAACCACTGCCTGATCAAGAACCGGATCCGAACCGGGACGGTAGGCGCCCATAGCGCGTAAATCGCGCGTTTCTTCATAGCGTGAAATCATCTCTTTTAAACTTCTTACAAGCTTTTTCTGTTCGGGACTCCAGCTATGCGGTGCCAAACGGGAAATTGAACCCGGAATATCAATGGCCGGATAGCGCCCTTGTGCCGCTATTGCTCTGTCGAGCACAATATGTCCGTCAAGAATACCACGAATAGCATCTGCAATCGGGTCATTATGGTCGTCGCCATCAACCAGAACCGCATAGACACCGGTAATTGACCCTTTTCCTTCCGGCCCCGGACCGGCGCGTTCCAATAAACGCGGCAAATCGCTGAACACACTTGGCGGGAAACCGCGGGAAACCGGCGGTTCACCAGCTGCAATTGCCACCTCGCGGGCAGCCAGCGCATAACGCGTAATGGAGTCGACCATCAATAATACGTTGTCACCCAAGGAACAGAAATATTCTGCAATTGTCGTTGCCATTGCAGGCGCTAACCGGCGCATCATCGGACTCTCGTCTCCTGTTGCAACAACTGTGACAACTTTGGAAAGCTTTCCCTTCATCGTATCGTCAAGCATATCGCGAACTTCACGACCACGTTCTCCGGTCAATGCCAAGACCACCGTGTCAAAATCATCGGTTGCAGTCATCATTGCCAATAATGTTGATTTACCAACACCGGAACCGGCAAAAATACCGATACGCTGCCCGAAACAGAGTGGCGTAAATATATCAATAACTTTAACACCTGTGCGCAATCCTTTACCCACCCGTGCCCTTTTAAGGGCGGGCACAGCCTGCGTTTCAACCGGCATCTTTCTGGGGCCTGTGGCAATTGGACCCAAATCGTCGATTGCCTCTCCCAATGCATTGACCACCCGACCTTTCCACGACTTGTCGGGAGAAACGAGCAAAGGCCCGTTTGCAAATACAGATGCATTAAGTGCAGGAACAAGAGTTTCATCGTAAGGCTTGATCAGCACATGATCCTCATTCACACGAATGATTTCGCCGCGCGCCATGTTGTGTCCGCAATCGATCAGGACACTATCGCCAAGCGCAACCTCATCGGAAAGTCCGCGTGCTTCAACCGCGACGCGTGAAACATCACTTACCACTCCTCCTTTGCTGACCAAAGGCGCCTGTTGGTGTTTTTCATGTTCGGCAAAAGCAACGAGCAAAGACAAGGCATTCGTACGGGAAATGCCAAAATCACCATGCTGTTCCGAGTTCTGTTCCATAAAATTTTTCCAAAAAAATGATAATCTACGCGGCTAAAATTTCAGTCCTGATTAACTATTATTTTTACCACCCAAAGTCTGAATTGCCTGCGAACTTCTTTCTTCCTGCTGACGCATCATAGCTTCAACACGTTCGAAAGCTCTTGAAACTTCGATAAGACGGGTCATCTCGACAACACCATTGACATTGGAGTTTTCCAGAAAGCCCTGTACAACGCCGTTTGCCGCATCACCTTGAACCGGAATAGGTGCCTTGTCAGGAATAACGGAAGCATTGGGACCATAATGCAGATTGCTGTCCGGCTGGAATTGATAGAGACCGATAGCTGCTACCTGCAAATTATTTTGATAAATTGCACCGTCGGCGGCAATGCGCGGGGTGCCGTTTGCCGGATCAATTTGGATAGGTGCACCACCATTATCCAGAAAGGGATATCCCTGAACCGATACGAGCCCACCTTCCGGCGTCATAATCATACGCCCGTCACGGGTATAGACCTGACCATTCGGCGTTTGGAGTGAAAAATAGGAATCACCATTAACGGCGATATCAAGAGGATTGCCGGTTTGCGTAACCGGCCCACGATTGGTCGAGATATAAGTTTTTCCTGCACTACTGAAATTAACGTTCTGGTTATTGTCGCGGGCAACAGGGGAAACAAGAGATTCAAATTTCATCTCTTCCGACCGGAAACCTGTTGTGTTTACATTGGCCATATTACGCGCAATGGTTTCCATGCGCCTTTCTAAACTGATTTGCCCCGAAACACCAACATAGATCGGATTTTGCATCAATCTTTGTCCTTTCTTGCCCAGACAGTGTCAAGCCGTCTGGCTTCCAATGAGGCGGACAAAAGATCAACGCAAAAAGCGCTAAATCAATTGCCGCCCGGTTTGAGCGACTGCATTGCAATCATCGACGCATTCGAAAATCCGAATGAGCCACCTGATCCTGTGCTTTGCAGAAGTGTTAATGCAGGACTGACCTGCGGCTGGTTCTTGGCATCATACATGGCAGAAAACCGGCCGATGAATTTTTCCAATTTTGTCCCGTCAGCCAGATCGTCAAAGCTCATTTTCTGTTCGAGCAGACGTTTTTGCGCCTCAACATCAGAACCCCTTACGCTGTCGGGAATATCAAGAGCTGTATAGACAACCTCTGCAAGTGCTTTATCCGCAATGATCTGATAAGCCCATCCATCTTCTGACAAGCTGCCATTTTTTGCCATGCTGCCAATCGTACGCGTAAAATAAAGTGCAAGACGCGCACCTTCATTCTGGTTACCTAATTCGACTTCCAACGTCTGCTGCATGTATTTATTGACTGTAGCTTTTGTTGCACTGTCCTGGGAAGTAGCCTTATCACCGTATTTGTTGAAGTTGAACGCAGCAGCAAATTGTTGATAGCGCTTGTCTGTAAGCCTAGTCGCATAATCGGGATCGGTTAAAACCTTGCGCATCATGCCCTTGGCATAGATCATATCTTCAAGGCCGTAAGCCTTCATCGCATAGTTGTACAGCCGTTGATCGCGGAAAAAATCATCAACGTCGTTCACACTTTTGATGTTCTGAGTATAATAGTCTGTCTCACGCTTGACTGCAGGTTCATTCATAACCCTGTCAAGTGTCTTTGACATATTATCAATTGTACTTCTATAGCTGACATAAGTGCCAATCATAGGATTACCTTTCCTCAGTAATTGTTGTGTAACGGATGAAACTTGCCCGAAACTGAATTCACCGTTACAACGGCTCAAGGCCGTTTTGTTATCGTCATCATATTTATTATGGATAATAACATAACAGTCATTATAATTATAATATAATATCGAGAATGTCTGTTTTTTAGCGTTCTGGCAAGAAACTTGCGATAATGTCATGACTGAATTATAGATTTTGATCTGGCAAGTTTCACGCAAGGCCATCATTCTATAGATTAGTTGACTTAAGACATAGGAGCGTTTGCGTTGGGTGTTATTCTCGGATTAGCAATTGCACTTGGCTGTATCCTCGGAAGCTTTATGGCAATGGGGGGGCATGTATCTGTTCTTATGCAGCCTTGGGAATTTGTGATTATTCTAGGCGCTGCATTTGGCACATTTGTTATTGCCAATCCTTTTTCTGTTATAAAAGATACAATAAAAGCCACCTTGGAAGCAATGAAAGAAGCAGTTCCCAAACAAAAGGACTATCTTTCATTACTCGGCCTTCTCTATGCCTTGATGCGCGAAATGCGCTCAAAATCACGTTCGGAAGTTGAAGGCCATTTCGACAATCCGAAAGAATCCGCCATTTTTCAACAATATCCGACAATATTGAAAGATGACTCAATCACCAATTTTATTTGTGATTACTG
>CAMLLT010000056.1 GCA_946480935.1 uncultured Bartonella sp.
CTTTGGAACAAACGCTTCAGGATAAATTGAAAAAATTGAACGAAAGTGGTGTTCCAGTTATTGCCGTCGACTTGCCATCGGGTGTGTTCGGAGAAAGCGGGGTAATAAAAGGAGAGGCGGTCAAAGCGGCAAAGACAGTTACATTTTTCAGATTGAAGCCCGGACACGTATGTTATCCCGGCAGATTACAATGTGGCGAGATCAGACTAGCCGATATCGGTATTCCGGAAAAAGTGCTGCAAACAATCAAACCGGAGCGTTTTATCAATTTTCCTTCTCTCTGGCTCAAGAATTGGCCGGAACTGGGTTATGACACACATAAATATCGTCGAGGACATGCGGTGGTTTTTTCCGGCCCCCAATCATCAACCGGTGCTGCACGACTTGCTGCCCATGCTGCAGCAAGAAGCGGAGCAGGTCTTGTTACAATACTCGCTCCGGAAGACGCACTTCTCGTGCATGAAATGCATCTCACCAGTATCATGCTTAAAGAAATGGGCAGTGACGCAGAAATTCTCGACTTCCTCAAAAACCGGAAAGTGCGTTCGGTCATTCTGGGACCTGCATTCGGTTCATTGGACCGTGCATTTTCGATTGTTGAAGCAATTCTTTCGAAGAGTGAAATTTCTACACTTGTTCTCGATGCCGATGCGCTTACTGCTATTGCAAAAGAAAGTCAGAAAATATTTGCGCTTATCAAACAATCACCGGTCAAGGTTATTATGACGCCACACGAAGGTGAGTTCCAACGCGTTTTTTCCTCTATCTTAGAAAACAAGGATTTATCACGTATCGAAAAAGCCCGGAAAGCTGCGAGCGAAAGTGGTGCGGTGGTCGTCTATAAAGGTGCGGATACAATCATAGCCTCTCCGGATAGTCGCCTTGCGGTTAATGTAAACGGGACACCGTATCTCGCAACAGCAGGTTCTGGTGATGTGCTTTCGGGAATTATCGGTGGTTTGGCTGCACAACAAATGCCGATTTTCGAAGCAGCTTGTGCCGGAGTCTTTCTCCATGCGCAGTGTGCTGAACATTTTGGACACGGTATGATTGCAGAAGATATTGTTTCAGCAATCCCGTTGGTTCTTTCTGAGACAATTATGTGATTAATTTATCACAACTTAACTATAGATAGAAGTTTTTTTCAATTTTGGCTTTTCATTGAGGGGGTACTGTTCCATAACATCATTATAAAATTCTATTCACTTCAATTCACTATAGCCTTATCTGGCACAGGGAGAAATCCGTATGAAAATTAAAGCACTGTTGGCAGGTTCTGCTGCTGCCATGGTTATATCGAGTGCATCTTACGCTGCCGATGTTGTTGTAGCCGAACCGGAACCTGTCGAATTTGTCAGGGTCTGCGACGCTTATGGACAAGGGTATTTCTATATCCCCGGAACCGACACATGTATGCGCGTTGGCGGATATTTACGTGCCGATATTAAAGGCGGCGATAATGTTTACGCATATAAGGGCAAAAAAGATCGCGATACATATGCATGGCGTGCCCGTGGTGAATTGCGCTTCCAGACAGCAAGCGAAACCGAGCTGGGCACATTGCGCACTTTGGTCGAACTGCGTAACCAGTGGGACGATGGCAATGATACTTTGAGCGGTCAGGCCCACTTTGCTTATATCGAATTGGGCGGTTTGCGCGTTGGTGTTGACGAATCGATTTTCTGGCATTGGACGGGCTATCTCGGTAAAGTCTTGAACGATGATGTCGTTGATCCCGGCATGTTCCAGCGCACCAATGTTTTAAGCTATACATTCTCCGCAGATAACGGTTTTTCGGCAATTATCGGTGTTGAACAAGGCACTGATAACGGCAGCGATAATCCGGGCGACAACTACTATCTGAAGGGCATGGGTAAACGTGTTGCAACCGGTGCTGGAAAAGGCGACCGCGATGACCCCAATGCACGCCATTTCTATAGTGGTAGCAGCATTGATGATTACACACCGAATGTTCTTCTCGGTGCGAAATTCGTACAGGGTTGGGGTTCAATCGCTGCTATTGGCGCTTATGATGCACAATGGGAAGAATGGGCTGCCAAACTGCGTGTCAATTTGAACGTAACCGATCAATTGTCGGTTTGGGTCATGGGCGGTTACAAGAGCAATGATGACTATTACGCCTATGACGATGTTTATAATAAAGATCGCCCCAACAGAAAACATGATTACTATTATCGCATGCATACCAGTCAATATGGTGATTGGGGTGGCGATTGGGCCGTTTGGGGTGGTACAACCTATAAAGCTACCAAGAAAGCTTCCTTCAATTCGCAGTTGACCTATGACGACACAGATGTTTTCAGTGCATCGGTCAATATGGCTTATGAACTCGTTCCAGGTCTCGTTGTCACACCTGAAGTTTCTTACCTGAACTTCGGTAACGACAAGAAGTGGGATGATGGTTCACGCGTTACATTCCACGGCGACAATGCCGTTCAGGGAATGTTGCGTATGCAGCGCAATTTCTAAAATCCTATCCATTTATATTTTTAAATGGCGGCTTTGGCCGCCATTTTTTTTGACAAATTCCGGTTGGCTTTTTGATTTTCGGCTCGCGTTTAAATTTATAAGATTGATTGCCTCGCTATCATAACGAGATAGCGAATGCGCGATATGACAGGACATTGCGTATTAACAGGGTAAAGCAACTATTCCGGATTTTTATGTTAAAGAAATTGGTTGCAGGTGAAGGTAAAAAACATTCGGCTTCTTGGAAGTTTGCCCCGCTCATCCGGAATTGAAGCAATTGCCGCGTAAAACGCATTCAACATATTTACGAATGAAATGTGTCTTAAAGTGATCTCGCTATTAGCTCTAAATTCTCATTATCAGCTCAAAATATGACGGTCTAGCGTGATAATCGTATGAAAAAATATAATGCTGATAGCTATCTTGTGCGTTTCATGAGCGAGGCAAAACCCATGAAATATGCGATTTGCCAGTCGTGCTTGCTTGTCGTGCGACATCGTTTTTGTATTTGGCTTTTTATTTGGCTATCGTTTTTTAAGTTTAGTCGTTTTCCACGACGAACATCTTCAAATTTTTTGTGCCAAAGGTTTTCAAAAAGGCGAAACTTTAAAAGCCACGCCTTTTTTTAATTTTTCCTGACCGCGTTTCGTTTGCTAAAGTGTCACAACACAGCTTTTTTCGTTGGACGGCGTTCCAGAAGTTCTTTCAGGAACTGTCCGGTGTAAGAGCGCTCGACTTTCACAATATCTTCAGGACGGCCGACAGCAACGATTTCGCCGCCGCCATCGCCACCTTCCGGACCAAGGTCAATGATCCAGTCGGCTGTTTTGATCACTTCAAGATTGTGCTCGATAACAGCAACGGTATTTCCCTGATCGACAAGTTCGTGCAGCACTTCAAGAAGTTTCGCAACATCGTGGAAGTGCAGGCCTGTTGTCGGTTCGTCAAGAATATAAAGTGTGCGACCGGTTGCTTTGCGTGCCAGTTCCTTGGCGAGTTTTACGCGTTGCGCTTCACCACCGGAAAGGGTGGTCGCCTGCTGGCCGACCTTGACATAGCCAAGCCCGACTTTGACCAATGTATCCATCTTGTCGCGAATGGCCGGTACTGCCTGGAAAAACTCCGCCGCTTCATCGACCGTCATATCAAGAACATCGGCGATGGATTTACCTTTATAGGTAACTTCCAGCGTTTCCCGATTATAGCGTTTGCCGTGACAGACATCACATGTCACATAGACATCCGGCAAAAAATGCATTTCGATTTTTATGACGCCGTCGCCCTGACAGGCTTCACAGCGCCCGCCCTTGACATTGAATGAAAAACGCCCTGCCTGATAACCTCGGGCTTTTGCTTCCGGCAAACCGGCAAACCAGTCACGTATCGGGGTAAATGCACCGGTATAGGTTGCCGGATTCGAACGCGGTGTGCGCCCGATCGGTGATTGGTCAATATCAATAACCTTATCGAGATATTCGAGCCCTTCAATTCGATCATGTTCTGCCGGATGTTCACGGCTTCCCATGATGCGCCGCGAGGCAGCTTTGAAAAGTGTTTCGATAAGGAATGTCGATTTGCCGCCACCCGAAACACCAGTGACGCAAGTGAAAGTTCCGAGCGGAATATCGGCAGTAATGTTCTTTAAATTGTTGCCTCTCGCCCCGACAACGCGCAATTTCTTTGTCTTGGAAATTTTGCGGCGCTCGGCCGGTACGGGAACAAACATTTTGCCTGAAAGATATTGGCCGGTGAGGGAAGCCGGATCATCCATAATATCTTTTGGCGTTCCTTGAGCGACAACTTTACCGCCATTAACTCCCGCAGCCGGACCAATATCGACGACATAATCGGCAGTCAGAATGGCATCTTCATCATGTTCGACAACAATCACCGTATTGCCGAGATCACGTAGATGTTTAAGTGTCTCAAGAAGACGTGCGTTATCGCGCTGGTGTAATCCGATAGACGGTTCATCGAGAACATAGAGAACGCCTGTTAATCCTGAACCGATTTGCGAAGCAAGCCGGATACGCTGGCTTTCACCACCCGATAACGTGCCGGAGGCGCGCGCCAATGTGAGATATTCAAGCCCGACATCGTTCAGAAATTTCAAACGGTCGCGAATTTCTTTCAAAATACGTGAAGCAATATTCTTCTGTTTTTCATTGAATGTTTTATCCACTTCCTGAAACCATTTATCGGCTTTGGAAATCGACATTTCGGACACTTCGCCAATGTGAAGCTTGTTGATTTTTACAGCCAGAGCTTCCGGCTTTAACCGATAGCCTTTACATGCCGGACAAGGGGAAGACGACATATAACGTTCAATCTCCTCGCGCGACCAGGCTGAATCGGTTTCTTTCCAACGCCGTTCCATATTCGGAATGACGCCTTCAAAATTTTTTGTCGCAGAATAGGAGCGCATACCGTCGTGATAGGTAAATGTCACTTCTTTCTTGCCCGTGCCGTAAAGAATCGCGTGACGGGCTTCTTCGGAAAGGTCTTTCCATTTGTCTGTGAGCTTGAAATGATAAGCTTTTCCAAGCGCTTCAAGTGTTTGATTATAATAAGGTGAAGAGGATTTCGACCACGGAGCAATAGCACCTGCTTTCAAAGACAAATTCTCGTCAGGAACCACCATGGCCGGATCAATTGCCTGTAGTGACCCCAAGCCGTCACAGGTCGGGCAAGCACCGAACGGATTGTTAAAAGAAAAAAGCCGTGGCTCTATTTCAGGAATTGTAAAGCCCGAAACAGGACAGGCAAACTTTTCGGAAAACAGTAAACGTTCGTGCGTATCATTTTTCGATTTATTAGCCGAGCCTCCGGCTGTCTGTTCTTTGGGAAGCGGCTTGTCGGCAAGTTCGGCAACAGCCAATCCGTCAGCCAGATGAAGGCAGGTTTCAAGACTATCGGCAAGACGGGCTGAAATGTCGGGTTTCACAACAAGACGATCGACGACAACATCAATATCGTGTTTGTATTTTTTATCGAGTTCCGGAACATCGGCTATTTCACAAAAAACGCCGTCGATTTTGACACGCTGGAAACCTTTTTTAAGAAGTTCAGCCATTTCCTTTTTATATTCGCCTTTGCGCCCGCGCACGAGCGGAGCCAGAATATAAAGTCGTGTTCCTTCAGGCAGTGCCAGAATGCGATCAACCATCTGGCTTACAGTCTGGCTTTCAATCGGCAATCCTGTCACCGGTGAATAGGGCACACCCACCCGCGCAAATAACAAGCGCATATAATCGTGAATTTCCGTCACCGTGCCGACGGTTGAACGCGGGTTACGACTCGTGGTCTTTTGTTCAATGGAAATTGCCGGAGAGAGACCATCAATCTGGTCAACATCCGGTTTTTGCATCATTTCCAGAAACTGTCTGGCATAGGCAGAAAGACTTTCCACATATCGCCTTTGCCCTTCTGCATAGATCGTATCAAATGCAAGCGACGATTTACCGGATCCGGAAAGACCTGTCATGACAATCAGTTTGTCTCTCGGCAGATCAAGATCTATGTTCTTTAAATTATGTTGGCGGGCACCACGTATTGAAATATATTTCTGATCAGACATATTTGGCCTTGCGGGGAAAGAACAAAAATGGAACACTCGCTTTCAAATAGGTGAGATGGTCAAAAATTGCAATGGTAATATTTGGCCTAAAAAAATAATGAAAATAGAAGTTCTGTGGAAAGTCGACGATTAAACCGGCCTTTTTTGCCCCAAACTCGAAAATAGATTATATGGTGGCAAATTGAGTTTTAGCATTTAATTTTCGGCTTTTTGCCGCGTGGTTTGGAGTTTTTATAATGGCAGGCAGTGTTAACAAGGTCATACTGATTGGTAATCTCGGTGCAGATCCGGAAATTCGCAGAATGAATTCTGGTGATCAAGTGGCAAGTTTACGCATTGCAACGTCGGATACGTGGCGTGACCGTAATACAGGTGAGCGTCGCGAGCGGACAGAATGGCACAGCGTTGTCATTTTTAACGAAAATCTGGTCAAGGTTGTCGAGCAATATCTTAAAAAGGGTGCAAAGGTTTATATCGAGGGGCAGTTACAAACCCGCAAATGGCAGGATCAGAACGGCAACGACCGTTATACAACCGAGATTGTTTTGCAAAAATATCGTGGTGAATTGCAAATGCTTGATAGCCGCGGCGAAGGTGGCGGTAGCCGTCAACAGGTGAGTGATCAATCCGGTTCCGGCGGTTTTGGCGGCGGCTACGGCAATTCCGATCAGGGCGGAAACAATCAATCAGGAAGCAATTTTTCGCGTCAGCTTGATGACGATGTTCCGTTTTGAGGCTCTAGCTTTTGAGCGGCTATCTTGAATTGCGATGGCCGTTTAATGCATTGTCGGGATTTTTCTTGAACGGCATTTTTATAACTCAAAAATATTAAAAGGCTCCCTGTTTCCATTGTTTCTAATCGAAACTCAACTTTAAGGAAAAATTGGAACAGGGAGTTTTTATCAAGCAGCAACTTTTATTTATGCGACTTTTTTGCCAGACAAAATGAAGCCGATATTTGAACAGGCTAGATTGGCTAGGTAGGAGCAAACCACTCCAGAACTGTCTTACCTGATCATCAGCTGTAGTTAGCGAAGTGTTTTGAACATTTCTTCGTTTAGACGTTCCGACGATTTTTCATGAAAATTGGAGCGGCAACCAGCCACATGCGCAACAATCCTGAAATGATGTGCGAAGGGACGTTAAGTGGTGATGCAGTTTACACAATATGGAAGAGAGCCAAAATTCCGTTGGCAACGAATTGAACCGCCAATGCCGCAAGGATGACACCAAAGAGGCGAGTGAGTATCGTTCTACCCGTTTCACCTAAAAGTCGGTCAATCGGGTGGGCAAGAAGCATGAAACCGTAACAGACAATCACCGAAATCAGAATAACAAAACAGGAAACAACAGTTCCGATGAATCCGGGGTTTTTGCTTGCCATCAGAATGGTCGCCGAAATCGCGCCGGGGCCGGCAATCATCGGTATTGCAAGCGGAAAAGCTGCAATATTATGAATATGATCTTTGGTGACGGCAGTTTTGACAGATTTCTGTTTTCTCGCCGAGCGTTTTTCGAAAATCATTTCGAAAGCAATCGCAAACAATAAAATACCGCCAGCAATCTGGAATGCACCAAGCGAAATGCCAAGCCCTTCCAATATTGCACCGCCGATAAGCGCAAAAGCGAGCAGAATAACATAAGAAATGACAGATGCAGCAATGGCCGTGGACTTGCGTTCCATATGCGTCATGTCACGCGTCAGCCCCAAGAAAATTGGTACTAGACCCACAGGGTCAATCGTAACCAGTAATGTGATAAACGCATTTAGCAACAAACCTGCGTCAAACATGATTGTTACTCCTTGGTGCGCCATCATTCGGTATGTGCCAAAATCAGGGGCTGTTGAAAACATTTATTTCAGCTCTCATGGCACAAATTCAACATAAAGTCATCCACCGATTTTTCTCGTGGCTAACTAACACACTGAAAATAATAGCCTAATCCACACATAGATGGGCAAGAGAAATTAGCTTTTCAAGCCGTTTTTCGTTATAAAGGTAAGGCTGATTCTATTAAGGAAGTTGTGTAGCCGTGAACGATCAAATTGTACCACCAGATTCAGGAAATCCGAACGGTATTGAACCGGTCAATATTGTAGAGGAAATGGAGCGCTCCTACCTCGATTACGCCATGAGCGTAATTGTATCGCGTGCGCTGCCTGATGTTCGCGACGGTATGAAGCCGGTGCATCGACGCATTCTCTATGCGATGAACCAGATGGGGCTTTCTTATAACAAGCCTTATCGTAAATCTGCCGGTGTTGTCGGCGAGGTGATGGGTAAATTCCACCCGCATGGCGATTCATCTATCTATGATGCGCTGGTCCGTATGGCACAGGATTTTTCGCTGCGCGTTCCGCTTATTGACGGGCAGGGGAACTTCGGGTCGATTGATGGTGATCCGCCGGCAGCTATGCGTTACACCGAATGTCGGTTGGAAAAAGTTTCCGATAGTCTGCTTTATGACATCGACAAAGAAACGGTCGATTTTCAGGATAATTACGATGGGCGCGAGCAGGAACCGATTGTTCTTCCCGCACGTTTTCCCAATCTTCTGGTGAATGGTTCGGGTGGTATTGCGGTCGGTATGGCCACCAATATTCCGCCGCACAATCTTGGTGAAATTGTTGATGGTTGCGTCGCTCTCATTGATAATCCGGCCATAACACTCGACGAAATGCTCAAGATCATACCGGGGCCGGATTTTCCGACCGGCGGGATTATTCTTGGCCGCGCCGGCATACGTTCGGCTTATGAAACCGGACGTGGTTCGCTCATCATGCGTGCCAAGGTTGATATTGAAGAAATCCGCAATGACCGGCAGGCCATCGTTGTTACTGAAATTCCCTATCAGGTGAATAAAGCGACAATGGTTGAAAAAATTGCCGAGCTTGTACGCGAAAAACGGATTGAAGGCATTTCGGACTTACGCGATGAATCCGATCGTGAAGGCTATCGTGTTGTGATCGAGCTGAAGCGTGATGCCGTTGCCGATGTTGTTTTAAACCAGCTTTATCGCTACACACCTTTGCAAACCTCTTTCGGCTGCAATATGGTGGCATTGAATGGCGGCAAGCCTGAACAAATGACACTCCTTGATATGCTCAAGGCGTTTGTTCTGTTCCGTGAAGAGGTTGTTACCCGGCGTACCAAATTTTTGCTGCGCAAAGCACGTGAACGTGCCCATGTTCTGGTTGGTCTGGCAATTGCTGTTGCAAATATTGACGAAGTTATCCAGCTTATCCGTAATGCACCGGACCCGCAAACCGCGCGTGACCAGTTGATGACGCGCCGTTGGCCGGCTGCAGAAGTCCGTCACCTTATCGAACTGATTGATGACCCACGTCACATTATTCACGAAGATAACACCTATAATCTTTCGGAAGAGCAGGCGCGTGCCATTCTTGATCTGCGCTTGCAACGCCTGACAGCTTTAGGGCGCGACGAGATTGCCGACGAACTCAATAAAATTGGCGCAGAAATTACCGATTATCTTGATATTCTGGGTTCTCGTTTGCGTGTCTTGACGATTGTCAAAGACGAATTGATGGCCGTTCGCAATGAATTTGCTACACCCCGTCTCACATCATTCGGCTCCGGTGGCGCCGAAATGGATGACGAAGACCTGATTGCACGTGAAGAAATGGTCGTCACTGTAAGCCATAGCGGCTATATCAAACGCGTTCCGCTCAACACTTATCGGGCGCAACATCGCGGTGGTAAAGGCCGCTCCGGTATGACAACAAAAGACGAGGATTTTGTAACCCGGCTGTTTGTCGCCAATACACATGCGCCGGTTCTGTTCTTCTCTTCACGTGGCATTGTTTACAAGGAGAAAGTGTGGCGTTTGCCAGTCGGAACACCCCAATCGCGCGGCAAAGCGCTTATCAATCTTCTGCCGTTGCAGCAAGGCGAACGCATCACCACAATCATGCCTTTGCCGGAGGATGAGGAAAGCTGGAGCGAACTCGACGTGATGTTTGCGACAACGCGTGGCACTGTGCGGCGAAACAAGCTTTCCGACTTTGTGCAGGTTAATCGCAATGGTAAAATTGCGATGAAATTCGACGATGATGAAGATGAAATTCTCTCTGTCGATACATGTACAGAAAGTGACGATGTGGTTCTGACCACTGCCGATGGTCAATGTATCCGTTTTGCCGTTTCCGATGTTCGTGTCTTCGCCGGTAGAAATTCCATCGGTGTGCGCGGTATCAATCTCGGTGAGGGTGATAAAGTCATATCGATGGCTATTCTGGAGCATGTCGAAGCAACACCGGCCGAACGCTCGGCCTATCTCAAACGCGCCGTTGCCGAACGCCGTGCAGCCGGTAACGATAGCGATGATGTGACAATCACTGACGAAGAAGAAGCAACAGGCGATGCCGAGCTTAGCGAAACACGTTATAATGAACTTTCTCAACATGAACAGATGCTGTTGACGGTAAGTCAGTTCGGTTATGGCAAACGTTCTTCATCCTATGAATTCAGAATTTCCGGTCGTGGTGGCAAAGGGATAAGAGCGACTGATCCTTCAAAGACTGCTGAAATCGGTAAACTGGTTGCAGCTTTCCCTGTCGAGGAAAACGACCAGATCATGCTTGTTTCGGATGGCGGTAAACTCATCCGTGTTCCGGTGTTAGGAATTCGTATTGCAGGCCGGTCGACAAAAGGTGTCACGATTTTCGATACAGCCGAGAACGAGAAAGTTGTTTCAGTTGAACGTATTTCCGAATCGGAAGAGGAAGAAAGTGACGTTCCGTTTGACGAAACTGTGCCGAATGATGACAACGGTTCGTCAGGAAACTCTGATACGCAAACGGATGATTGAATAATCAAGTCATATCAGGATGGCTGACGGGAGGTGAAAGATGAAAGTGGCAATTTTTGCTGGTTCGTTTGACCCGATTACCAATGGTCATCTTGATGTTTTGCGGGGGGCATTTGCAGTGGCTGACAAAGTTGTTGTTGCTATTGGAATCCATCCGAGCAAAGCTCCGCTTTTTACCTTTGAAGAACGTAAGAAACTGATCGAAACCATTGCAAAGAATGTTTTGAAAGATACAGAAAAGCGTTTGGAAGTTATTTCATTCGACAATTTGCTGGTTGATAAAGCACGCGAGATCGGCGCAAATTTTATTATACGTGGTTTGCGCGATAGCACGGATTTCAACTATGAAATGCAACTTGCCGGCATGAATAGGGCGTTGGCACCCGGAATACAGACATTGTTCTTGCCGGCAGCGGACGCGGTTCGTTCAATCTCCGCAACACTCGTTCGGCAAATTGCTTTGATGAGGGGGGATGTTTCGCCCTTTGTTCCCGAAAATGTTGCATTGGCGTTAACAAAAAAATTCAAATCATAAATGGAGAAAAACCTTGGTTCGTAAACTTTTGGGCATTATGGCCGTTTTGTTTGCACTTTTTTCGCTTGGTTCCGTGGCTTTTGCTGCAGGCGGAGAAAATCTTGTTTTAACATTGAAAGATGGTGATGTAACAATCCGGTTGCGTCCTGATCTTGCTCCCAAACATGTTGCGCAAATCGAAAAGCTCACCAAAGAAGGCGCATATGATAATGTTGTCTTCCATCGGGTAATTCCGGGCTTTATGGCGCAGACCGGAGATGTAAAATTCGGCAAAAAAGGAAGCCCCGAATTCAATATTCGGCGTGCCGGTATGGGTGGTTCACAATATCCCGACCTTGCTGCGGAATTTTCCCAAGTACCATTCAAGCGCGGCACAGTCGGAATGGCACGTTCGCAAGACCCGAATTCAGCAAATTCCCAGTTCTTCATCTGTTTTGATGACGCCTCTTTCCTCAACGGCCAGTACACGGTTGTTGGTGAAGTGGTAAAAGGCATGGATGTCGTTGATAAAATCAAAA
>CAMLLT010000057.1 GCA_946480935.1 uncultured Bartonella sp.
GCACCTGAAAACAATTTTCCGACCGAACGTGTCCCGTTGGAGGATTTTGTTCGCTTTGTCGATTGAGTTTGACCGGAATGGGATTTCGATTTGCTTTAATGATAAATGTCACAAAAATATTTTGTGAATATTAAAATTTGTTAATCAAATTTTAATATTGTGTCTTTGCGGGTTCACCGTTATAGGTGTGCTCAATACGAATTCTGCGTTGATTGTATTGCGGGTATCAAAAGGTGCTTTATGGATGAAATTGTCGAAAAATCATGTTGGGGCATCGCTATTCGGGCATCACTCGGACTCCTTGCTATTATTGCCGTGATTTATCTGACTGTCGGTTTCTAGAATCCGTTCAGGTGCAAACGTCCATTTCATAATGGATATCGATTTGTTCGTTTAAATCCATGTTTCTATCAGTTTTCGAACTATTTAAAATCGGCATAGGACCATCAAGCTCTCACACAATGGGGCCAATGACGGCAGCCAACATGTTTCTGGCGGAGATTTTGTCGAACAATTGGCCTAAGCCGGTCAATACATCAATTACCCATTTGCGCGTCTCTTTACATGGATCATTGGCATTTACCGGTCTCGGACATGCAACAGATCGTGCCGTTATATTGGGCTTATTGGGGCAACAACCGGCAAGTGTCGATCCCGATGACATGGATAAATTGGTCGCGTCAGTCTATCAGACAAAAAAGGTTCAACCTGCCGGTCATCCGGGTTACCGGTTTGATCCTGAACAAGATTTGATCTTCGATCGGAAGACGGTGTTGCCAGGGCATAGCAATGGTCTGGTTTTCGAAGGACTTGACCAATTTGGAAACCTGCTTTTGCGGCGTGTTTATTATTCTATTGGCGGCGGATTTGTTGTGAGCGAGGACGAATTAAATCGCGTTGAACATAATAAAAAAAATGACAACCGGATTGTTCCTTTTCCGTTTGATACAGCAAGCATGATGCTCGATATGGCGAAAAAATCCGGCCTGTCTATTGCCGACATGAAGCGTGCCAATGAAGAAACGTTGATGACGCGAAGTGAACTTGATGAGGGGCTCGATAAAATATTTCTTGCTATGAAATCAAGCGTTGATAGGGGGCTTCATCATGATGGTGAATTACCCGGGGGGCTACACATTAAACGCAGGGCCAAGAAGCTTTATGACAAATTATTGAGCGATAGCAAACGAAATCACGTAGGACCTTTAGCGGCAAATGATTGGCTTTCGACTTATGCTATAGCGGTTAATGAGGAAAATGCGGCAGGCGGACGTATCGTAACCGCGCCTACCAATGGTGCAGCAGGAGTGGTTCCCGCCGTACTCAGTTATTATTTGCGGTTTTGTGCCGGAGCCGAACGTAACGGCATACGTAATTTTTTGCTGACCGCTGCGGCGATTGGCGGTGTCATAAAATATAATGCATCAATTTCAGGAGCCGAGGTCGGTTGTCAGGGTGAAGTCGGCTCGGCAGCTTCTATGGCTGCGGCGGGTTTGACTGCTGCTTTGGGTGGTACAGCGATGCAGATTGAAAATGCTGCGGAAATTGCTCTTGAACATCATCTGGGGATGACATGTGATCCGGTAGCCGGTCTTGTTCAAGTACCGTGTATCGAAAGAAATGCTATGGGAGCTGTTAAAGCGGTGACGGCCGCTTCACTCGCACTTCACGGCGATGGAAGCCATTTTGTTTCATTGGATGCGTGTATCAGAACTATGCGCGAAACCGGCCGTGATATGAGTGACAAATATAAAGAAACAAGCAGGGGTGGACTTGCAGTCAATGTAACGGATTGTTAAGTCATAAGTCATGACACTTCACATGGTAAAATTATGTGTTGGCTGCTCTTCACCGGAGGAGTTGGCTCAATGGATTGATTATCGGCTAGAACAATTGAAAGCTGCGGGCGAAAAACCGGAGCAATATCACATCACCCGTATGGTGCCAAAAAGAATTGACGAACTCCTGGATGGTGGCTCGCTTTATTGGGTGATGAAAGGCAATATACAATGCCGACAAAAATTTCTGGATATCCGCCCCTTTACCGATGATGAAGGTATTCATCGTTGTAAGCTTGTTCTCGAGCCAAAAATTATACCGACAATCTGGCAGCCAAGACGTGCTTTTCAAGGCTGGCGCTATCTCGATGGAAGTGCTGCGCCAGAGGATGATAACACCGGTAAGGAAGCCCGCCTGCCGGCTGCTTTAAAGCAGGAACTCGCCGATCTCGGTTTGCTTTAGAGCAGGCGGATGTTTTGTTGTCTTGAGAGATTTAGATATTTGTCGACCCCAAACGGAGTTTTACACCGAATGATCCACGCGGACTTGCCACACGCAAATGGATGCGAACCGGTGGCATAGATAGGCGACGATTACGTTGTGTTTGGCAAATCAGGAGACCAAGAAGCGAGCGCGTGCTGACACCGCGCGGCGTTGCTTTCAGGTCAGCCAATTTCAAAGCGGCCTGCTGAAGAGATCGCAAAGCGAGAAGCGAGCCCTCGTGATTAACGGAGCGGGCTTTTAACACCATATCATTTGCATTTGCCATAGCTTGATTACCTTTTACGCAAAACTCAGACATCGGTTACCTTGTTATCGCATAGCAGTTAAAATTTGCTTTCTTTAGAAGCGAACAGGCATCCCATGCCGCTTTTTTTGTATTGAAACCGACAAAACGGGCGCGATAGTAGCGCTGGCCGTCTTTTTCAAAAATCTGGGTATAAGGCGTAGCATTTGCCAAAGCGGAGCGGGCAGCATGCGATGCATTCGACAGCATTTCCGTTGCCTGTTGTTGATTTGGCAAAGAACCGATTTGTATAGCCCAGCCTGCCTGATCAGGACGCGCATTGGTCGGCGCAGATGCCGTGATTACGGGATCAATAGCTGGTTTTTCATTGGCATCGTTTGTCTGTTTGGAAACGACTGCCTGATTAAGCTCTTTCACAGCTGGAGCGGTTTTCGCCGTTGTGTTGGCAAGAGCGGTTAAAACTTCGGAATTGTTATCCGGCTTTTTGGCAATCTGTGGATTTGAAACGGTTGTTGTTGCATCTGACTTGGGCGTCGAGGCGGTCGTATCGGCTTTGGCTACGTCTATGTCGGCTTTGGCAACGGGAACGGGTGCTTTGTGAGGCTCCGGCAAGTCATATTGTGTTGCTGCGATAAGAGGGGCGCGTGTCTTGCCCCGACTTGCTTGCGGCAGATAACGGCGCAAAAGCTCGGCCATGTGCGCGTCACGTAAAGCCGATGATTTGCCGCCCATGACAACGGCAACAATCGAGCGTCCATCCATACGCATAGATGTAGCAAGATTTGAGCCGGACATGCGTGTGTAGCCGGTTTTAATTCCGTCGACGCCTTTCATATCCCGCACCAACCGGTTGTGTCCGTTAATGGTTTGGCCGCGGAACTGGAAACTTGTGGTTTTGAACCAGTCATATTGCTTCGGAAAATGTTCGCGCAACGCTAAAGACAGAATGGCAAGATCTCGTGCAGTCGAATAATTCTGTACGTCCGGTAAACCCGACGCATTGGCAAAATTGGTATTCATCATGCCTAAACGACGTGCTTTTGCCGTCATAATCTGGGCAAAGCGCTGTTCGGAGCCGCCAAGATATTCCCCGATTGCAGTTGCGACATCATTGGCCGATTTCGTGATCAATGCCTTGGCAGCGAGCTCTGCCGGAATCGTTTGGCCGGCTCTGAAACCGATTTTTGTTGGTGGTCGGGAAGCTGCATAGGCGGAAACGGGAATAGGGGTGTTTGGCGTAACGCGGCCCGATTGCATTGCTTCGAATAAAAGATAAAGCGTCATCATCTTCGTGAGAGATGCCGGATAGCGACGTGCATTTCCGTTAACTTCATATAAGGTTCTTCCGGTATTGGCATCAACAACTATAGCGGCATATTTGTCGGCATAAGCGCTTTCTGGGGCAGCTTGTGCATAGGTCACAGACACTGAAAATATGAGAGTTGCAATGGCGGCTTTCTTTATGAAACGAGCTACTTTTTGGTAGGCTTTTTGCACTTTTTAAAACCTTTTTTTACGCCAAACAGAATTTGCGACAGACAGAGCCCTGCGAGGCCCCTGCCGCCTTTTCGCGGGGAAGATTAATATGACAGCGTTACCAATTTCTTTATAAGAACAAATTTTTCGTGATTATTATATGGCTAAGGGGAGAAGCTTAGCGGTGGAAAATGACGTAAAACAATTATTAAACTTGCGATTCTGGGACTTATAATCTGTTAAAAATGCATTACATGAAATGCATGGGCGAGAAAGAGCAATAACCTTGGTGGAATTAAATTTGCAAAAATTAGCCGGCCAGAGTGGCGGGAAGGAAAATGGAGACACGGGTAGTTTTGAAACCGGTGTCGCAACAAAGCCCCTTCCGAAAGTGAAAAAACCGGATTTTTATCGTGTTCTCCTCTTGAATGATGATTACACGCCTATGGATTTTGTTGTGTTTGTTTTACAAAAATTTTTTCGTAAAAACCGTGAAGATGCAACGCGTATTATGTTGAATGTTCACCATACGGGTGTAGGTGAATGCGGAGTATATTCCTATGAAGTAGCCGAAACAAAAGTTGCGCAAGTTATGGATTGTGCCCGGGAAAATCAGCATCCTTTGCAATGCGTAATGGAAAGAAAGTGAACGCCGATGCCGTCTTTTACCACAAGCCTCGAAAAGACCCTTCATAGAGCGCTTATGATTGCCAGTGACGCACATCAGGAATATGCGACATTGGAGCATTTGTTGTTGGCATTGCTTGATGATGTTGATGCTAAAGCTGTTATTCTTGCTTGCAACGTTGACATAGAACAATTGCGCACGCGTTTGACGCAATATGTCCAATCGGAACTCGATTCGCAAATTGGCGATGATGAAGATACCAAGCCCACCAATTCGTTCCAGCGTGTTATCCAGCGTGCGGTTATCCATGTCCAGTCGGCAGGACGGGATATTGTAACCGGTGCAAATGTTCTTGTCGCAATTTTTGCCGAACGGGAAAGTTTTGCCGCTTATTTCCTTCAGGAACTGGGAATGACACGGTATGATGCGGTCAACTTTATTTCCCATGGCATCGCAAGTGAAAATGGCGCTGCGAGCTTCCCGCTGGATGATTCTGATGACGAGGTGTCAACTGCGCAATCGGCCAATAAAGATACCGATGCACTTTCGGCATATTGTATCAATCTTAACGAACGTGCGCGTCAGGGCAAGATTGATACATTGATTGGCAGAGATAAAGAAATTGCCCGAACAATCCAGATTTTATGCCGGCGGTCGAAAAACAATCCGCTTCTCGTCGGAGATCCCGGAGTAGGTAAAACGGCCATCGCCGAGGGCTTGGCAAAACGAATTGTCGATGGCGAAGTGCCAGACGTTTTAAGCAATGCAACAATTTTCTCGCTCGATATGGGAATGCTTGTTGCCGGCACCCGTTATCGTGGTGATTTTGAAGAACGCTTGAAACAAGTTGTAAAAGAGCTTGAAAACTATAAGGGTGCCATTCTTTTTATCGACGAAATTCATACTCTGATCGGCGCAGGTGCAACGTCGGGCGGTAGTATGGATGCTGCAAATCTTTTGAAACCGGCACTTTCTTCGGGACTTATTCGTTGCATCGGTTCCACGACCTACAAAGAATACCGTCAAATCTTCGAGAAAGATCGGGCTTTGGCACGGCGTTTCCAAAAGATTGATGTCAATGAACCGTCTATTGATGATGCCATTGAAATTCTGAAAGGTTTGAAGCCTTATTTCGAGAACTTCCATCAGATAAAATATACCGATGACGCTATGAAGGCGTCGGTCGAACTTTCCTCGCGTTACATGTCGGACAGGCGGTTACCCGATAAGGCTATAGATGTGGTCGACGAGTCGGGCGCGGCGCAAATGCTGTTGCCTAAAGACAAGAGAAAAAAGACAATTGGTGTGAAAGAGATTGAGGAAACGGTTGCAACAATGGCGCGCATTCCTCAAAAAAACATATCGCGCGATGACCGAAAAACATTGGCAAATCTCGAAAAAGAATTGCGAAGAGTGGTTTATGGGCAGGATAAAGCGATTGCCGCTTTGACTTCATCGATCAAGCTTGCCCGTGCCGGTCTGCGCGAACCGGACAAGCCTATCGGAAGCTATTTGTTTTCAGGTCCGACCGGCGTTGGTAAAACGGAGGTCGCCAAACAACTTGCAGCGTCTCTCGGCATCGAGTTGTTACGCTTTGATATGTCGGAATATATGGAACGGCATACTGTTTCCAGATTGATAGGTGCGCCACCGGGATATGTCGGCTTTGATCAGGGCGGGTTGTTGACAGATGCCGTCGACCAGAATCCACACGCTGTGCTTTTGCTTGATGAAATAGAAAAAGCGCATCCTGATCTCTATAATATTCTTCTACAGGTGATGGATCACGGTAAGCTGACCGACCACAATGGAAAGCAGATCGATTTTCGCAACATCATTCTCATTATGACGACAAATGCCGGTGCAGTGGATATGGCAAAGTCTGCAATCGGTTTTGGAAAGACAGAGCGCGAGGGTGATGACATAGAGGCAATCAACCAGTTATTTCCTCCGGAGTTCCGTAACAGGCTTGATGCGATCATTCCGTTTGCCCCCTTGTCTGAACCGATCATTCATCAAGTCGTACAGAAGTTTATTTTGCAACTCGAAGCGCAACTTGCCGATCGGGAAATAACCTTCGAGTTGAGTGATGATGCAACCAAATGGCTAGCTAACAAAGGCTATGATTCACGTATGGGGGCTCGTCCTCTATCGCGGGTTATTCAGGAATATATAAAGAAGCCGCTCGCTGAAGAAATATTGTTCGGAAAGCTCCGCCATGGCGGTACTGTTAAAGTTATGACCGACAAATCGGACAAAAATAAACTGGCCTTGGAAATTATCAGTAATGAAGCACAAACGAATAAAAAACCGGTGAGGGCGATCAAGACTTCCGGAAGGCGGGTAAAAAAGCCAACGCCAGCCGATCAATAAGTTCGATGACGATATATAACGTCGAAAAATAATTTGGATTGAGACAAAAATGCCTGCGCGATAGACTGATCGGCAGGCATTTTTGATAAACTTTTTCGTTACGGTGCTTTTGCACAGAGCCGGTTGATTATTGCGGTCAACCTTTGTTTCAAAGTGCCTCGCGGATTTTTGCGGCCGATTCTTCCAGTGTTTTTGTATCTACCGGTTCCCCGCTATGTGGCTTTAGCGGAACATTCTCGAAACGCGGAATAACATGGAAATGGAGATGAAAAACAGTTTGGCCGCTCGCCGGTTCGTTAAACTGCATGACTGTTACACCATCTGCATTGAAGGCTTTTTTAACAGCTTTAGCTATTTTCTGTACAACCTTGATAATTTTAGCGAGAGTTTCCGGATCAGCATCCAGTAAATTGCGCGAGCCTTTCCGTGGAACAATCAATGTATGCCCTTTACCTTGCGGCATGACATCCATGAATGCGATGACATCGTCATCCTCATAAACGCGAATAGATGGAATTTCCCCGCGAATCAATTTCGCAAAAATATTATTTTCATCATAACTTTGTTGCATTTTTCTCCTCACTGATTGTTTTACACATCGCTTCAATTCGTTGGATGGACGGGTTTTAATTGTCGTTGTCGGGTTTAAAACCTTCAAATATCATTTGGTCGGCATTCACGCGTGCTCTTTCCCATTCTTCAGAATTGTGAATAGTAAAAGCAAGGACGGGCATGTTCAGCTTTTCACGGACAAACCGTACAAAAGGATTGGACAACTGCCTGAAATTATAAGCCACGAACTCCATATCATGAGCAAGCATTGCAAAATGTTGTTCAATCTCCGAGCGCTTGTTGCCTTCAGCTTTTATCCCATGTGGTATTGCATGGTCACCGAAACGTATGCGCCGTAAAATATGCACATCCTGAGACATGATTGCGGACTTGTTCGGGTAAGCAACCAACAATTCTGTTACCCTTGAAATCAGGCCTGCATCTTCTCCTTCATTACCTTCCAGATTTGCCAGAATGGGGACTTTACCGGCAATGTTTTGAAGAAGCGCTTCGAAGGTAAAAATGCGTGGCTTGCCCTCACTGGTTTGGATATTGGCAATCTCCGACGAACGGAGATCTATGATACGTTTTTTTTGGCCGGTTATTTGTTCAAGTGAAGCGCCATGAAATACCATCGGAACGCCGTCATGAGACAATTGGACATCGCAACAAATGGTATAATTTTCAAGCGCTGCCAGTTCGAATGCCGGCAGTGTATTTTCTTGAACAGACTTATCGTAGCCATGAAGTCCACTATTCGCGATGGGCCTTTTTGATAACCAATCGATCCTCATCACTCAGATTTCCAGAATTGCTTCCACTTCCACCGGAACATCCATCGGAAGTGCAGCAACTCCTACAGCCGAACGAGCGTGTTTTCCGGCTTCACCCAAAACATTGACAAACAAATCCGAAGCACCGTTGGCTACTTGAGGAATGTCGGTAAAATTGGGGTCGGTTGCAACAAAAGCGGTTACTTTTATAACCTGCTTGATTTTGTTCAAATCTCCCAAAGCGGCTTTTGCTTGAGCCAGAATGTTGATTGCACAGGCTTCGGCAGATTTTTTGGCCTGTTCGGCAGTGACCGTCCGGCCAACTTTGCCTATTGCTACAGGCTTCCCGTTATTAAGCGGAAGTTGACCAGAAATATAAAGCTGGTTACCGGATTTTCTGGCAGTCACGTAATTTGCTACAGGTTGTACAGCAGCGGGAATTGTAACGCCAAGTTTTTGCAAACGACTTTCAATCGTATCAGACATTTTTTACCTCTTTTCCCGTCATTTCATATTTGCTCAATAACCCATTTTCACGAACATGGAAATGCGATCTTCAAAAAAAGAAATTACTCGCTTTTTTACTATTATATATGATAACGCCAAGGGTAAGGAAAAAACAGGAATATGCGGATGCCAAAATTTCTAGTTGCCTTTATTTTATCGGTTATGTGCTTAAGCGTTGCACGAGGTGAAGATAAAATTGTCATGGTGCCGCATTTGGCAATCTATGACCTCCAGCTTGAAAATGCTGCAGATAAATCGGGTATTTCCGGTCTGAGCGGACGGATGGCTTATGAATTCAATGGTTCGGCTTGTGAAGGTTATACCACAAGGTTTCGCTTCGTCACGCGCATCAATATGGCTGATTCACCAGCGCGTCTCACCGACCAACAAATGACCAGTTTTGAATCGGCAAACGGTAAAGAATTCCGTTTTGTAAGCAAAACTATAATAGATCAGGAAGTTACAAGCGAAACGGATGGCGTTGCCAAAATTTCCAATGGAAATATGATTGTCAATACGAAGAAGCCAAAAGAAAATGAAGTCAAGTTAAAATCGGCCGCTTTTCCGACAATCCAGACGGAAGAAGTTATCCGTCAAGCAAAAGCAGGTCAGCATTTTTACCGGACAGTGTTGTTTGATGGCTCGGATGATGCTGATCGTCTGACGGAAGCGACAGTGGTGTTAGGCGATAAAGTGGATGCAAAATCTGACGATGAAACCAAAATCATGGGGAAACTTGGAAATGAGCCGTATTGGCCGGTGACAATTTCCTATTTCAATGATGACGAGAATCAGGACGGTTTACCAGTCTATCGAACAAGCTTTCTTCTTTATGAAAATGGCGTTACACGCGATCTTGTAATGGATTATGGAAATTTTTCAGTTCGGGGTAAATTACAAACTTTCAAATTATTTGATGTCCCATCTTCAAAAGAAAATTGTAAAGACTAAAACCAGTTATAACGATTTTTGTATTTTGTGTAAGAATATCGCTTGGTTGAGGTTAAAAGACTTGAAACTTTGTCCGATATCACTTAACTAACCAAATATTCCACACACGGGAAATGGGTGATTGCGGGAGAAATCCGCAAGTTTCCGCCGGTGGCAGGTTTAACCTGCCTCATTCCGTGGAGGTTCAACCGGAAAGGATAAAAAAATGGCATTGCCAGATTTTACTATGCGCCAGCTTTTGGAAGCCGGTGTTCACTTTGGTCACCAGACACATCGCTGGAACCCGAAAATGGCTCCCTATATCTATGGGCAGCGCAATAACATTCATATTATCGATCTTGCACAGACTGTACCGTTACTCCATAACGCCTTGAAGGTGGTATCGGATACGGTTGCCCGTGGTGGTCGTGTGCTTTTTGTTGGCACCAAGCGTCAGGCTTCCGACATTATTGCGGAAGCGGCCAACCGCTCGGCTCAATATTATGTTAATGCACGTTGGCTCGGCGGTATGTTGACCAACTGGAAAACAATTTCCAATTCTATTCAGCGTTTGCGCAAATTGGATGGAATTCTTGAGAACGAAGCACAGGGCTTCACCAAGAAGGAACGTCTCAACATTGAACATGACCGCGATAAACTCAATCGCGCACTTGGCGGTATCAAGGATATGGGTTCGGTTCCGGATCTTTTGTTTATCATTGATACAAACAAGGAAAAAATTGCAATCGATGAAGCCAAGCGTCTTGGAATTCCGGTCGTTGCTATAATCGATACCAATTGCGATCCGGATAATATCAATTATCCGATTCCCGGTAATGATGATGCTTCACGTGCGATTGCTCTTTATTGTGATCTTGTTGCAAAGGCTGCCCTTGATGGTATCGCTCGTCAACAAGGCGCAATGGGCGTTGATCTTGGTGCACAGGCTGAAGCTCCTGTCGAACCTGCTCTGGAAGAAAATAAAGAAGCAACTCCTGCCGCAGAATAACGAATAAACTGTGCCCTTGAGAAAAGGGCACTTCAACTCAATGATTTATGGTCGCGGGCGTGCTGAGGGATAATCCTTGCACGCTTTCGCCGTTATTAAGATTAAGAGGCAAATATGAGCATTACCGCAGCACAGGTGAAAGAACTTCGCGAATTGTCGGGCGCCGGTATGATGGATTGCAAGGCAGCACTTGCAGAAACGAATGGCGATATGGAAGCAGCCGTTGATTGGCTGCGTAAAAAGGGCATTGCCAAGGCTGATAAAAAAGCTGGTCGTACAGCGGCTGAAGGTCTCGTAGGTGTAGCCTCCAACGGTAAAAAGGCTGTTCTTGTCGAAGTGAATTCCGAGACAGATTTTGTTGCCCGTAACGATGCATTTCAGGATATTGTTCGCAATATTGCGAAGGCCGCGCTGGATACGGATGGAACATTGGAAAAAATTTCGGTTTCGAGCTATCCCGGGTCAGATAAAACTGTTGCCGAAACACTCAAAGATGCTATTGGCAAAATCGGCGAAAACATGACATTCCGTCGTTCCGCCGAGCTATCTGTCGATAATGGTGTCATTGCCACCTATATTCATAACGGTATTGGTGACGGCCTTGGCAAAATCGGTGTTCTTGTTTCAATTGAAACCAATGGCGATAAAGACGCAGCCGAACATTTTGGTCGGCAGGTTGCCATGCATGTGGCTGCAACAAATCCTTTGGCATTGACTGCCGAGGAAGTCGATCCGGCAGCGGTCGAACGTGAAAAAGCAATTTATTCCGAACAGGCACACCAGTCTGGAAAACCTGCCAACATCGTAGAAAAGATGGTGGAAGGTCGTATGCGCA
>CAMLLT010000058.1 GCA_946480935.1 uncultured Bartonella sp.
ATAATTCGTATAAACAAAAATTTTATAATATCATGACGATGGTGTCCGCGGTGGGCGGCATACCTTTTTTTAAGTAGTTGTTTTTATTTAATTTAATTGAATTTATTTTTTTAAATGTGTTACGTTTTGTGTTACGTTTTGTGTTACGCAAAATGGAACCATACGCGGCTTGAAAATATTACCGACAGTTACCGTTGTCAAACCCAGTTGCAAAAAAAGCCCCAGGGGCACCGATGCGGAACCGGTGCCCCTGGGGCTCTTTATTTGAAGGCTGACAGAATTTTATGCCAATACGTTGCCACGGCTCCACCAATCAATGCAGCCGCGAGTGAGACGAACATCATCGCTCCGATCGCTCGCTCGCGCCACCGGTTAAATTCTGCAACAGGTTTTTCCACGCCTTCGAGACGCTTTAACACATCATCAATCTGCCGGCCTAATACATCTTGCGACCGCTCAATGCGTTCGAGCCGGTCATCTTGCTCATCCCGTTTTTTTGAATCGGCCTTCATGTCTTCTATCAGAAGATCAAGCTTGCCTTCGATCTGTCCAATTGATCGTTCTTGTCCAGACTTTTCCCCCGTCATTCCCAACATTTTTGCCGCGCCCCGAAGCGGTCAGTCGAGATCATCCATTTGGTTATTGCCGGTTCTGTTTGAACGAGCCGCGCGGCATCATTTGCTTTCGGTGGTTTTGTCCAACCCGCGCAGGAGAACTTTGCATTCGTCTGGCAACCCGCCAATAGCAAGGCAGCGATGATAGGGAGAAAGAGTTTCAACTTCATTTTCGACCTCATGAGAATTCTCAAAGGCCGCGTTGGCGGCCTCAAGCAACTTTTGTTTTTCCGAACGTTGCCCCATAAAAAAACCGCCAAAACCGGCGGCAATGGTAAAGACAACGATGACGGCGATGTTAATGGAAAGCCGTTCGATTGCGCTCATGCTTCAGCCTCATTCATCCGCTTGATGAAATAATAAATGGCAATTGCTGCGCCGATTACCGCAACGGCCGCAAGTGCCCATTGGAAGGGGCCTGAACCGGTAGCAAAGCCGGTCAAGCCTGACGCAGCACTGACAACTGGTCCGTAGACTTCCGGTTTTAATATTAGATTTTCTTTCTTTTGTTCCGGTACAACATTTTTGGAAGCGACAAAAGCGCCTTCCATCCAGAGATACCCTTCAGCCCGCCTCCGATTAACAAGGCCTTGATTTTTCTTGTGATTAACGTTTATCCATTTCATCAGCTCGTTCGGGACCGCGTCATAATTGCCAGAGTTCAGTTTTTTAAGAAGCGTTGATTTCTTAAACTTTGCTAGTGGAATATTATAAACGAACGAGACGAGAGCGGCAAACTGGTTGTCATTGAGTTCAACTTTAACGAGGCTTTCAACCGCCGCTTCATATTGCACGAGATCTTTTAAAAGAATTTTTTCAGCATCCGCGGTAGAGATGACCATTCCTGCATGTGGCTTGGGAGCCCCCGCCGCCGCTGTATGTCCATAGCCGATAGTCCAGACGCCGCCATCATCCCTATATGCTTTTGTTCTCAACCCTTCCCATTGTTTTAGCTTTGCAAGTCCATGTTCGCTGATTTTTCGCGTCATCGGTGGCTCCTTTTTCATAAAAAAAAGGCGGCTAAAAAGCCGCCTTGTGAGTTGTTTTTTCGCGCGAGCATTCGTGAAAATGCCCATTTAAAATTTATTACGTTTTTTTACTTTTCTTCTTCATCTGCTCCGCTGCCACGATAAGAACCGCTCGAGCGATGCAGGCATCTTTTGCGCCGCCGGATGGCAAATCAGGCAGGCCCGGCAAATTGCCTTCGATAAAATGGATTGTCCGATCATCAATAGCCGTTCCGTTATTCAATACGTCGGAGGCTATCCTATTTGCATTTTCATTGATTAGATTATTTAAACATGCCATCTTGGCAATGACATCATCGGGCAATACTCGTTCACCTGTTATCCATTTTTTTATCGCGCCAAGCGAGTAATTAAGATAATCGGCGGCCTCTTGCCGGTCGAGGCCGCACTGCTCAATAATTCGCTTAAAAATCATTTTTCTTCGTTGTCTACGATGTCAAAATACTCATCCGGCGCATCATAAATTTTCGCCGAGCCATAGTCTCCATTTCCAGGTATTTCAATGTTTCCGCTGAATGTTGCCCCCGCTTCCCGCTTGCTGTCAGTAATTTCCGAAACGTATCTGAAAAATTGTCTGTCATCATTTGGGTCGAAGTTCCTGACGTTTTCCGCTAAAAACGCTTTTAAAGCGGCTTGGCCTTCTTCGTTAAGTTCAATGTCGTACCGATCAACCAAACGGTCGTCGATTTTTTGTCTTGCTTTTTCAAGTGCTCTGTCCACATTTGCAACAAGCCTTCCACCACCAACACGACGGTTTTTTAGCTTAAAAATATCGTAGGTAAAACCACCTTCATCAATTGCTTTCTGTACTTTTATTAGAAATCCACGATATAAATCATAAGTTACTGTCCAGACCATTTTCTATCTCCTTTTCTAATCTGTGCTTTTACTTGTAGCCGTAACGGCTACAAAAGTCAATAGAAAAAGAATAACAAAATAAAAAATAATCTACTTTTTTTACTGCGGCATGGATTGACAACGATTTTTGAAATGCTAATCTAACGGTTGTCTTTAGATTGACACTTTTAGTTGCGGTCGGGGACGCATTTCTAATCTGTATGGGCAGGTCGTTTCGGAAACGGAACGGCCTGTTTCATTTTTAAGCTTTTTATTTGCCTTCCACGTCTGACCAATCAAGGTCGTGTGTTGCAGTGGAACCTTTCCCCTTTTTCTTTTTACCCTTCTTACCCTTTTTGGCTTTTTCGTCCTCATCCGCGTTGATGCTTGCCTCAATTGCAACCGTGTAGCCGCCGCCTTTTGAAAGTTCATGATTTGCTGATTCAATCGTGAAAATCATGCCGTCGATTTCGGGGCGGCAATTTTCGAACGAAAAGGGTGCGCCGGCGCGAACGGTCGGGTCGCCCCAAAGCGTCACGGATGCACTCACTGTTTGCGTTTTAAGCTCATTCGCTTTTGCCTTTGCGGCCGCTTCCGCCTCATCTTTATCGGCAAACGGTTCCTGAATTTCGTAATCGGCCGTCCCTTCGCTGTCGCTATCGCTTTCTACCTCTTCACGCGTAGCCGTGCCTTTATTTTGAACGTGCGCTTTGACTTTTTTAAATTTTGAGCGGTAAGAAAATTTAACACGAGCCGTGCCGTTAACTATGTTTTCCGGCCGCGCAACGACCGGAGTGATGTCTTTTCCGGTTGTGGTTTTTGTGCTGCCTTTTTTGGAAAAAATCAGCTTGCCGTCTTTAACCGAAAAAAGCGCGCCATGCCGCTTTGCCAAACGCTCCGCGAAATGAACATCGCTTTCATCCTGCTGACCAAGCCACTCATATTTATGCGCGCCAAGTTCTTCGTCAATTTTTGGCTCAAGGTTATTGTCTTTCGCAATATCCGTAATCACGTCCTTTAATGTCTTGTTGTCCCAATGGCGCGACTTCTGGCTCTTCAGCCCGTCACGCATATCAGCCCCTTTTCCGGAAATCGATATTTTGAATGGGAACATGGAAACTTCGGGGTCGTCAACCGTATATTTGCCAAAATACGCGACGCCGGTTTCCGCATAGCCTAACCAGATTTCAAGGCTATCGCCTTTCTTTGGGATTTCTACAAAAGGATTACCGTCCTTAAGCTCAAGCCGCACACTATCAGACGTGACACCGGTTTTGTCCTCCACGGAAACCGACATGAGGCGCTCATTAAAATTGCTCGCCAGCACCTGCCCGTTCACCTTTACAATTGCCTGCGGAGTAACAGCCCCCATCGAAGCCCCCGATCCAGAATTCAATTCCATAACGCCACAACCTCCCGCTCAACCGCCGGTTGCTGTTCTGGCAAAACGATGACTGTGCCTATTGGCAGCGGATCCGGCAAGCTTGCAAGACCGGGGTTGTTTTGCAAGACCGCTTCGACATTGCCACTCTCGCGGCCATATATTTTTTTGCAAATGGCATCAATCATTTCACCTTGGTTGGTTCTGTAAACATTCATTTTTTTAACCAAATAAAGTTTCGACAATTGACGGCATGTTTGCCAACCGCCCCACGTGTTTTTTTAGTGCGATCGAAAATTCGTTTCGTCGCGGCAAACCATACCGGGTATGGTATGATTGGTCTTCGTCAACGCTTTCAATACGGAAATTGCCGAAGACATCGCCTGCTAGCGTTAGCAGCGGCAAAATAATGCCGGTTTGCGCAGACGATTGCAGCGCCCGCATTGTTCTCATGCCTCCGTATTCTTCCGGAAAAAGCACGCCACCGATCGTCACTTTTTCATCTTGACCGCCAGTCCATTGCGCTTCATTGGGGCCTCCGACTACTTCAATTTCAGCCCAGTTTGTCGACACACTTCTGCCGAATTTATTGTAACCAAAATTCGTTGCGTGGAACATGTAAGGCCCTAGTGCCATTGGTATTGGTGCCATTAATAAACTCCATCAGAAAACGCGCCGGCAGCCGATTTTTGCACGCTTTGCCCAACCATTTCGGCAACCTTTGCCGCCAATGAATTGACGTCCATGTTTTGGGCACCTGGTACGTTTAACGTTATGCCGCCAAGATTGATTGTAACTGCTCGAGCACCTGGATGCGTGCCGCCACTTGTCGGGCTTCCAACGCGTGGGACTTGGGGCAAAGAAAGCCTGCGCGCGGCGAAATTGTTGCGCAAATATTGGGCTGTTTCGCTTGCCTTTACAATAAAGCCGGAACGGCTCGGCGTAAAAAGTTCTCGCCCACGTTCACCAACGAGATAGGTTGAACCGGCATTAACCGGCCCGCCGGAAGCGCGGGCACCTTCAACCTCCGCATCGGTCGTGCCACCGCTATCATCATTGCCTTTACCAAAACTAAACAGGCCTTTGATCTTTCCCATTGCCGCGTGGGCGGCATCGGAAATTGCCGTTTTAATATATTCGACAATCTGCCCCATCACGCTTTTGATGCCTTCCCATAATTGGTACATAAGCGCCTTACCAGCCTCGAGGAATTCACCCGCCTTTGAAACAATAATTTCCCGAAGCCGCCCCGGGACCGACCCCAAAAAAGTTGCGACCCCCACGACCCCATCCCGTACGCCATTGCCTAGTGCTTTTGCTGCGCGGATCCCCGCCTGTAAAAACCGCCCCGGCAATTGAGCCAGGAAACTACCGATTGTCTTGAGGATGCCCCAAATTTTCCCCGGCAATTGAATGAGAGAAACCGCAAAGTTGCCGACTGCCTTTCCGGCGATTTGACCGAACGACGACCATTTGTTTTTACCTGCGCTTATCGGTCCGAGCAAGTTTGAAAGCCCCGCTGCAACCCATTTGATACCGTTTATTACCGGTTGCAATAACGGCATGACGGGTTTAAGCGCTTCAAAAAGTGCATCCTTAAAAGCAATAAAGGCAATGCTTACGCCGTCCCAGTTGTTATAGATCCACACGGCCGCAGCCCCAAGAGCGACGAGGGCAGCGCCAACAACAGTGCTAATCAGGGCAATTCTCAACAGTCCCAAAGACCTTATCACCAACATGATGGGATGCCGAAGTGCCATAAATGATAGTCGCAACGGTGCTAGCAACCCCGCGCCGGCAAGTCTGGCAAAGTTTAAAAGTCCACCTTTTGCCGACAGCAAACCGCCCTCAAACAAAAGCCAACCATATCGACCAGCCAAGGTTGCAACGCGCAACGCGATCAAGGCAGATGTTGTCAAAACAATGGCACGGGTGAGGCCTGGATTGGCCGCTGCAAAATCGCCGAAAGCATTTATCAATGGGACAATTGTTTCCGCTGCGGTCGATAAAACCGGCAGCAAAGACGAGCCGATCGCAAGCTTGACATTTTCAATCGCGTTGGAAAAACGAGCAATGGCAGCCTGTCCCGTTTGCAGACGCTCCTGATAATCTTTTTCGACACTACCCTGCGCCGCCATCGCTTGCTTTCGGATGTCGCGGTACATCTGCAAGTTTTGCAGCAATGGCCGCATGCCTTGCTGAACCTGCGCGTCATTGAACAAATAACCAAGCTTGCTCATGTCCCCTTTTAGCGTACGGTTGGTGATTTCCGTGATCGCTTCGATCGGTGACATGCCGAGCTTTGAGGCTTTTTTCAGTTCCTTTTCAAGATTGACCCCCATTTTTTGAAAATTCTTTTGCGTGAGCGGCGCGTTCATCTTTTGCAAAATGTTCGACAAGTTTGTCGCTGCCGAGGCACTATCTCCCGTGCCGGTTCGCACAACCTGCAAAGCCGACGCCAGATCCGCCACTGCCGACACGCCCGTTTGCCCTAAAGCCTGGTAGCCAGCGCCAAGTTCAGGAAAATATTGCGCCATGTCTTTTAGCTCAAAGGCACCAGCCTTGCCGGCTTCAGACATTGCATCCAAAGCCGCGCCAAAATCTTTTGCCGGCACTTTCAAATTGCTTAAAGCCGAATAACCAGCCTGTGACAAATCAGCAATGGAAGCCTTATAGGCAAAAGCCGCGCGGCCGATTGGTTTCAACATCTCCAACGCATCCGACCGATTGGCGCCCATCCCGGCGAGCACGTCCATGCCTTCTGCCATTTGGGCAGTGCTTTGGTTCGTATATTTCGCAACTGCCTTGATTTGCTCGCCCAATTCGCCAAGTTTGGCGACTGGAACATCTACTTTCTGTCCAATGTCCAGAAGTTTCGATTCAAATTCGACGGCGGCTTCTGTGGGGGCTTTTAAGGCGTGGTAAAGAGTAAAGCCCATAGCCGCCGCATCAAGCATGCCGGCGCGAGCGGCCGCTAACGCTTGCGCGTTGCGTTGTTGTGCCGCCCGGACGCCTTCCAAAGCTTTTGCAATGGCACGGCTCGGCCCCGTTGCCTGGTCAATCAGCTTGACTATCAAACTGCTGGTATAGCTAGCCATGCCACTACTCGCTTGTGTTTGTTTGTAAATTGTTAAGCTCGATCGCCGCTTGATAAAAATCAAAAACGAGATCTACGTCCATTTCCAAAAAGTCGCCGACAGGTGTCGCCAATTTGTTTGCACAAAAGGCGATGATGTTTATGAATTTGCCGGCTGGTTCTCCGCCGGTTTCTTTTGAGCCTGTTGTGCAAACTTTCCCAAAAAAGGGGCTGCAGCCTCCATAACCGCCGCGAGGTCGTCAACGTTGATTTCGCTGATGACGGGGATCGGCACATCAAGCAGGGACGCAAGAAGTGCATATTGCTGATGCATCTCGCCCTTTACGGCGTCCATGGCCAGCATATCCTTTCCCTTCAGTTTCCTTGTGAAGGTGACTTCGTTGTATGTTTTGCCATTGACAGTGACGGGTTCTGATAGTTTTACGGTAACCGGTTCAATCTTTTCTGCCATTTTTTACTCCTACGCTAGCAAGGCTTGGCGAATTTTGTCGGTTTGTGAAACGCCGTTCACAGAGACTTCAAACGGTGAAAATTCCAGAATTTGTTTTCCGTCGATTTCCAGCTTGTAATACCTTGCTGCAATCGAATAATCGGTTTCGGATTTGTCGCCTGGCTTCCATTTTCCCGCGTCTTGCTTAACAATGCGGCCTGTCAGATAGGCGACGGCGCTTCTCGTCGTCCCATCTTCATCAACAAGCGCGCCCGTGATCATGAATTCTTTGTTCGTGCCGATCTCTAGCCCGAATAAAGAAAGAATAGCTGGGTCAAAAGCCGTAAGCTTGGCCGATGCTTCGAGTTTTTCATACCCCATTGTTACTTGAATCGGCATAACCATGCCGGCATTGCGAATTTCTTCCAACTTTTCAGCGGGAACTGGAATAGCCATTTCGGCTGCCTGTCCGATTTGTGAAACACGGTCGATAAAAATGGTGCAATTTCGTAAAATAAATTGTGGCATCCGTGATGACATGTCATTATTCCTTTTTTGTTTAGAAAAATCAGGCGCTTAAAGCGCCTTGAGTGATCTGTTTTGTGGTTTGGTCGAGCAAAATTTGATAGCTCAAAGGTTCGCGGTGCATGGTGATTCTGATGTCCTTCATCGGGGCGGGCGGTTCAAATTTGACCGCCAATTTCAAAATTCCCTGTTCCATTTCTTCCGGCGTGTTTGTCTCGGGTAACCACACTTTCCAGCCGGGCAAAATTGCCCCCTCAAGTTCCATTTCCCTTAAATAATTTCCCCCGCCTTCGACGATGAATTTTAAGTTTGCTTTAGAAAATGGCTTGTCAACAAATGAAAGCAGCGCTTTTTCGAGGTTTTCGTTGACAATATCAGCGCACCGCCGAACGGGAATGAACTGCCAGTTCACATCACTGGCGCAGGTCCAAACACCCCACAGCCGGAAACCGCTATTATCAATATTAACAATCGTATTGATGCGATTTTCGTTCATGTAATTCGATTTCTCCGGATATTCGATAGGCCGGTTTGTGCCAACAAATCCTTTGACCGGCACATTTGAGCCTGCCCACCAGAACCCCTGCTGTAAATCCATCGCGGCCTGTTGTGCTGCAAATTGCGGAGAAGATGGTTCTGGCAGATTGATTTGTTCGGTCGTGTCGAATTTCAGCCCTTTCGGGTCACAAACTGCAATTCGATCGGAATCGATGAGTGAGCGATAAAGCACCGCCTCTTCATCTGTCGTGTCGGGCCCGTCCACGTAGGCGACGGCGCGGAGTTTTTCTGCAACACCAATCAATTCGGCGACTACCGGATTTAAGGTCGCGCCAATATTACCGTTTGCTGTTGCGCTTTTCCCTTCGCCTTCAATCTTTACATCGAGTTGCCCGGAATAACCGTATCCTGGTTTTGTCACCACAATTGCGGAAATTGAGCCGGTGCTTTCGTCCTCAATGACAGCCCGCGCTTCCGCACCCGATCCATTGCCAGCAATTGTCACTTTGGTCGTCGCTGCCTTGTAACCGCCGCCTCCGTTCACCACATTTACTGATGCGATCCCGTCAGTCGGCGTTGCTTGTGTCAAGCCCGGTGCGCATAAGAGGCGCGGCTTATACAGTCCTTTCGTACTCGCCTGGCGGAAAGCGTGGATGCCGGAAAGCTTTGCCTGGTCGCCGATGGCATTTGCCCAAAGCCCGGCAACCGTTTCTGCCTCCGCAATCCGCACAACAATAATCGGGCAGATAATAACATCAAAAACAGTGTCGATCGCTTTTGGCAAAGCGCCCTTTTTACCTAACTTTACCGCGTCTTGCGGCCGCAAAATTTGCACGGGCGTATTGAGCGGGAACTTCACCGGATCGGCGTCTTCAGCTGTCCCGATAAGTCCGACGACGGCCGTTTTGTTTTGCCGAACCAGAAGCGGCGTTTCTGCTGATTCAAAAACCCGAACGCCATGATAAAAATCAACTGGTGCCAAGATGCTCTCCTTTTCTTGCACAAAAAAAACCGCCTAGAGGCGGTCAGAAGTTGGTGATGATTAATTCTTTCGCGGGCGTCGCGTCGCCGGCGGCGACAGAATAGGTCAGCGACGTTTCCGTCTGCTTGAAATCCGCAAACACTTTTCTAATTTCCGGCGTGTCGTTGATCGATAAAATGACTTTACCGTGCAGTTTTTTAAAATGCGCCGCCATCATGCTGTATTGGAACCGGTCAAACAAACCTTCGCCATAATAATTTTCCGAACCAAAATACGGTGGGTCGCAATAAAACAACGTCTGCTTGCTGTCATATGCCTTCAAAAAATCCGGCCAATTTAAATTTTCGATCACCGTTCCGGAAAGCCTTTTATGTATTGCTTCCAAGACAGGCTCGATCTTTTGCACGTCAAAACGTGCACCGTTTAATAATTGCACGCCAAAATTACGGACGGTAACTTTTCCGCCGAAACTTATTTTTTGCAGGTATAAAAATCGCTCGGCCTTTTCGAAGTCCGTTAGGGTTTCCGGGTTGCATTTTTTCAGTCGTTCAAATTCTGCCCGCGAAGTGATTTTGTATTTAATGAACTCAATAAATTGCGGGCAATGCCTTTGGACCACTCGGAAAAAATTGCTGATATCGCTTGACCTATCATTGATCACTTCTGTCGAAGGTCGCATTTTCCGTTTAAAGAAAATGCCGCCCATTCCAACAAATGGTTCCGCATAAACTTTGTGATCTGTTCCGTCGATAATTTTGCAGATTTCGCCTGCTAGTTTGTGTTTGCCGCCGATATACGGTGCGGCGGTTTTAATTGCCTCAATTGGTTTCATAGAAACTTAACGATTTTCATTCAAAAGCGATCTTATCATCCTTCGTTAGGGTGGTGATAAGTGGTCGCGACGTTATGCTTTTCTGCGTCGGTCGGGGGACATTTCCTGATGAGCCCCGATGGCTGGAATTGACCAGCCCGTCCACTTTTTGGGCATAAAAAAACCACGGAATATCGCTTCCATGGCTTTTTGTTTTTTCCAAAAAATGAATTCTTGAATCGGTTTTTTATGTCGGGATCTATTTTTCCCTTGCGTCAATTGCGGCCGCCGTTCCACTCGTCGCCCCGCGGGGCGAAAGTATTATTGATGCGTCGCTGCCAGCGATGATGCGACCGAGAACTACCTTCACCGCGCCAACGCACGGCCAGCCCATGCTCTTCGCCTCTTCGTCGTCAGCCGGATAGCCAATTTCCGCCTGCTTCACCCCATTCGTTTTCATAAAAGCAAGCTGCCGCTCGACGGCCTTTGTTTGCAGAGCAACCAGTTCCGACATTTCTTTGATTACGCCTTCAGGCGGCTCTCGAACGCCATCCACCCACCGTTCGACATTTTTTTGCGAAACATTAAGGTAATCCGCCGTCTCGGACAGCGACAAACCCGTCGCTGCCCGAAGTGTTGAAAAAATGTTTATTACCGTCGCTCTTGCCATTACGCCACCCTAATCGCGGTCATTTTTTCCATCCGCCCCAACTCATCATAATCGATGCATGTATAGATGTCTTCGATCAATTCGTCATTTACTTTTTTTGAAGTGTCTATACATTGCGGGCAAACATTCATGACTGCTTCATAAGCATTGTTGGCTTCTTCGTGGCAAACAAAAACATGCGTTTTATTGTCGTCGTAACTATTGATTGTGATTTTGTAAGTATTCATTTTCCGGCCTCCTTGCCTGACACCCGTCTTATACGGCTGTCTTGATGACTTATAATTACCAATGATCGTTTTTTCAGTCAACGATAAAAGAACAAAATAATGATTATATCATTATTTACTGCAATTGGCTCGGCTGCGGCCATTTGATTGAGGCAAAGACTGCCTGTGCTTCTTCCGCCGTTTTTGCATTTTCAATTGAGGCCTTACTTTCCAGGCGTGTTGCCTCAATCGCTGCACCGATTTTTTGCCAGATCGCGTAGGCATAAGTGACAGTCTCGGCGACTTCGATAAGTGTCTTGCCGTCAATGCCTAGCCCCGCTTTCAAAAGCAAATAGTCGGCCTCATTCGGTTCCGGCGCATTTTTCGGATCGGCTATATGAGCTGCATATTTTTTTGAATAATCAACTGCCTGATTAAACTTTTCGGTGTATGTCATCGACTGGCCGACGCCGGCTGTAATGT
>CAMLLT010000059.1 GCA_946480935.1 uncultured Bartonella sp.
GAATATAGGGATAATCTTCTTCATTCAGAAATGGATCTATACCTTCAAGATATCCAAGTTCTTCTGCCACAGTAACGCTGCGTTTTATCGACCGGCCAACTAACAGCACTTGTCTTCCGGCGTCTTTTGCTGCACGAGCTATCGAAATAATTCTTCCGACATTCGAGGAAAAAGTGGTAATTGCAACACGCCCCTTCTCGTCCGAGATTATTTCTGTCAGACTTTTTAAAACGTCATGCTCTGTAGGCGATATGCCATCGCGCATAGAATTTGTGGAGTCGCAAACAAGAGCAAGTACACCTTCGTCACCCAATTCTCTAAAGCGCTTCTCGTTAGTCGGTGCACCTAAAGATGGTTCATTGTCGATTTTCCAATCGCCGGTGTGAATGACAGTACCAAGTGACGTTTTGATTGCCAGTGAAACAGGTTCCGGAATAGAGTGTGCGACGGCTATAGCTTCTATTGCAAACGGCCCCAGTTCAAATTGGTCACCCGCTTTAAAAAGTGTAACTGGAACATCATATGAACTGTAATCCAATTCGCGTTTTGTTTCCAATAATCCGGCAGTAAAAGCGGTACAGTAAACCGGTATCTTAAGTTTAGGCCACAAATCCAGTATAGCACCAAAATGATCTTCGTGTGCATGTGTGACAACCAATCCCAATATATTCGGTCTTTCGTTTTCCAAAAATCTTATATCCGGCATTACAAGATCTACACCGGGCAATTCAGGGCCGGCAAAACTTACTCCGAGATCAACCATCAACCATTGTCGGTTATCTTCCGGACCAAAGCCATAGACGCCGAGATTCATACCAATTTCGCCTACACCTCCAAGTGGTAGAAAAACCAGCTCATTATTTTTGCCTGATGCCATTAAAGACTCCCTGATAAACGACTTTGGGGCTGTAAATGCCTGAATTTACTTCTTTTATCGACCTGCACTCGAAGATGCAACGTTACCGAAATGTACGTCGCCCGCGGAAACAGTTATTTCCTCACCCCGATCGTTGGTAATAATGCAATTGAATTTTTCGTCGAGGCCTGAAAAGATTCCGGAGATTGTTTGATTATTACCGGTGATTGTCAGTTCTCCACCAAGATAGGCTGCATAATCGAGCCATTTTTTTCTAATGATTTCCGGTCCTTCGGGAGAAAGAAACAAATCGTAATTCAATGCCCAATATTCACTAAGTAACCTGAAAATTGTCGCGCTATCAACAGCTATCCCCATATTTATAAGTGCTTCAGTCGGATAAGGAGCATCCGGAAACGGGTGAATAACATTTACGCCGATGCCAATCACCAATCCATAACGATTTTCGCTCATCCGTTCCAGTTCAAGCAATATTCCGGAAGCTTTAGCGCCTTTTAACAGCATGTCGTTTGGCCATTTAAGGCGCACAACGTCCTCGGTAATTCCATTTTTTTTAAAAAAAGCTGTTACTGCATCGGCAAGTGAAACACCGGCAACAAAACCCAACTGGGCAGCATTTATGGGATTAATATTCTGGGTTAGAAGAAGGCTCGAATAAAGATCACCTTTAGGGCTATTCCATTGCCGCCCGCGTCGGGCCCTACCCGAGGTTTGTTCTTCGGCAACAACCCAAAGCCGGTCCTTACCTTCATGAGCTTGTGCTAAAGCGACACGATTGGTGGAGTCCACGCTTTCGTAGGACTCCAGCTTATAATGATGTTCCTGAGCAAGAAGAGAAAGTGAAAAATCCATCTTGCTCAGAAGAGTGACGCTGCAGCCTTCTCTGCCAATTGCAAAAGACAACTGCCAAAGAATACATAAAACAGGACGAAAATACCGCTAATGGTCAATACAAACTTCAGCTCACCTGTGAGTGGAAGAAAGAGCGATTGCTGGGCTTCATCAAACCACATAATTTTTATCACACGAAGGTAATAAAAAGCGCTGATAACGGAGGCTATCATACCGACAACAACAAGCGGTACCAATCCGGCGTAAACTGCGGCAGAAAAAGCGTACCATTTGGCAAAGAAGCCGGCCATTGGCGGAACGCTTGCCAAAGAAAATAACATGATTGTCATTATGGACGCCATAAATGGCCTGTTTTTCGCTAATCCTGCGAGATCATAGATATTTTCGACATTACCATCCCGTGTCCTCATCCCAAGAATAAATGCAAAAGATCCTAAAATCATCGCGACGTAAACCGTCATATAAAGAATCACTCCGGTAATGCCGAATGACGTTCCGGCCGAAAGACCAACAAGCGCATAGCCCATATGGCTAATTGATGAATAAGCCATAAGCCGTTTTATGTTTGTCTGGCCGATCGCGGCGAATGCACCCAAAACCATAGAAGCAATCGACATGAAAACCAGAATTTGTTGCCAAGCAGCCAGAGCACCGTGCATACCCGATAGTGGAAGAAAAGCTTCAACAATGACACGAATAATAAGCGCCATGGCTGCAACTTTCGGAGCACTCGCAAAAAATGCCGTGATGGGAGTCGGAGCACCTTCATAAACATCGGGCGTCCACATATGAAACGGAACAACCGAAATTTTGAAAGCGAGACCTGCAAGCACAAAAACAATGCCGAAAATGATACCGAGCTGTGGAACCTGACCGTTAAGAACCGATGCCAATTCGTGAAAACCGATTTGACCGGTAAAGCCATAAATCAAACTAATTCCATAAAGAAGCATGCCAGAAGACAAGGCACCCAGTACAAAATATTTCAATCCGGCTTCCGATGATTTTACGTTATCCCGGTTGAAAGCTGCAAGTACATAAAGAGCCAAAGAATGAAGTTCCAAGCCCATATAAAGTGTGAGCATATTTCCGGCTGAAATCATGAGCATCATGCCGAGAACGGCAAAAAGCATCAAAATTGGATATTCTAATTTGGCAAGTTTATCCGAACGCGCAAATCCGACTGACATAATCAATGTGAATATCGCGCCGGCGAGCATGAGAACTTTCATGTATCGGGCAAAATCATCAATGACAAGCGCATTGGTAGCAAATGCACTATCTTTCGGTGACAGAATTATTACAAAAATTGTCGCGACTAAAAGTGCAATGGATAAACCGGTGATCGTTACATAAGAACGTGCGCCGGAATATACACCGATCAAAAGCAGCACCAAAGCTCCTATAACAATGAGGAGTTCGGGAAATATCAGCGGCAATTGAGCCATTAAATCAGTATGCATGGACCTTCGCCTCTTTAGTGCAGCTGGTTAACAAGAGCTTCTACTGCCGCAGCCGTAGTATTGAGAACCGGCGTCGGATAGAAACCGAAAAATACGGTAAGAGCAATCATCGGATATAAGATGAATTTCTCCCGCGGTGACAAATCAAGAAGAGCCTTCAAACTTTCCTTGTCGAGTTTTCCAAAGATAACACGGCGATAAAGATAAAGCGCATAAGACGCAGACAAAATAACGCCGGTCGTAGCAATGATAGCAACCCAGCTATTGACCTGAAATACGCCGATCAAGGTCAGGAATTCACCAAGGAATCCCGATGTACCGGGAAGGGCGATGTTAGCCATTGTGAAAACCATGAAGGCAACAGCATATTTCGGCATATTGTTGGCAAGGCCACCAAATGCGGCAATCTCTCTGGTATGTAGCCTATCGTAAATAACACCGACACACAGAAAGAGAGCGGCAGAAACGATACCATGAGAAAGCATCTGATAGATCGCACCTTGAATACCTTGTTCATTGGCCGCAAAAATACCCATTGTCACATATCCCATATGGGCGACAGACGAATAGGCAATCAGCTTTTTCATATCTTCCTGAACGAGTGCGACCAGAGAGGTATAAATAATAGCGATCAATGACAGAGTGAAAACAAAGGGCGCCAAGTCAGCCGAAGCAACTGGAAACATCGGCAATGAAAAACGTATGAAACCGTAGCCACCAAGCTTCAACAGGATACCGGCCAAAATCACGGATCCGGCTGTCGGAGCTTCAACGTGGGCATCCGGCAACCATGTATGGACCGGCCACATTGGCATTTTTACAGCAAAAGATGCAAAGAATGCGAACCATAACCAGAATTGCATATGAGCTGGAAATTTATAGTGGAGAAGCGTCGGAATATCGAGTGTATCAGCCTGCCAGTACATGACCATAATGGCGACCAGCATGAGTACCGATCCCAAAAATGTATACAAGAAGAATTTCAAGCTTGCATAGACGCGCCTCGGACCGCCCCAGACACCGATGATAATGAACATCGGTATCAGGCTTCCTTCAAAGAATACGTAAAACAAGACAGCATCAAGAGCGCAGAAAACACCAATAACCGCAACTTCAAGAAGAAGAAATGCAATCATATAAGCTTTTAAACGATCTTTAACTGTTTCCCAGCTTGCCAGAACGCAAAGCGGCATAAGAAAACCTGAAAGGACAACGAACAAAACCGAAATTCCGTCAACGCCCATATGGTAGTTTATGCCACCACCAAGCCAACCGATCCGCTCCTCCATCTGGAATCCGGAATTATTATTATCAAATCCAGCCCAGATGATGAGGGACAATACAAATACGAACAAAGTCGTAAAAAGTGCCACATTACGAATATTGCGTTTTGCTGTTTCACCATCGTCCTTGATCAAAAGGATCAGAACAACGCCAACAAGCGGCAAAAATGTGACCGTAGAAAGAATAGGCCAGTCGGTCATCAGTTTAAGCTCCCGATCATCATCCAGGTGATGAGCGCAGCGATACCGATCAGCATCGCGAATGCGTAATGATACAGATACCCAGTCTGCATACGAACCACCTTATTGGTTATGTCTACAACGCGGGCCGCAACGCCATTCGGGCCAAGGCCATCAATAATCTTTCCGTCTCCCACCTTCCAGAAGAAGCGACCAATTACAAAAGCCGAGCGGACAAACACTGCGTCATAAAGTTCATCAAAATACCATTTGTTGAGTAGAAAACGGTAAAGGAAGGGAAATGCGTTGGCCAATGCCTTTGGAATGGCAGTTGCAACAATGTAAAAAAGATAAGCCAATACAAATCCGACAACCATTACTACGAATGGCGACCATTTCACCCATACCGGAACGCCATGAGCGTCATGAAGGATATGGTTTTCAGCACCGGTAAATATCGCGCCTTTCCAGAAAGCATCGTATAACTCACCGGAAAAATATGGCTGGAAAACAACACCGGCAAAAACGGCACCGATTGCCAAAACAATCAACGGTACAATCATAACCGTACCCGATTCATGCACATGGTGCATAATATCTGCTGTTGCCCGTGGCTTGCCGTGGAACGTCAGGAAAATCAGACGCCAAGAATAGAAGCTCGTAAACAATGCAGCGATAACAAGCAACCAGAATGCATAGCCGCTAGCGACATTATGAGAAGCAAATGCCGATTCAATAATTCCATCTTTAGAGAAAAAGCCTGCTGTACCGAAAACCGTTCCTGGAATACCGACACCGGTCAAAGCGAGCGTTCCGATAACCATCATCCAATAGGTAGTCGGAATAAACTTACGCAAGCCACCCATTTTACGCATATCTTGTTCGTCGGAAACTGCGTGGATGACCGAACCTGCCCCGAGAAAGAGCAATGCTTTGAAAAATGCGTGAGTGAACAAATGGAAGACGCCCGCGCTATAAGCACCAACACCAAGTGCCACGAACATATATCCCAATTGAGAACAGGTAGAATAGGCAATGACACGCTTGATATCGGTTTGTACCAAACCAACGGTTGCTGCAAAAAATGCGGTTGTCGCGCCTATAATCACAATGACTGTCTGAGCGGTAGGAGCAAGCTCGAAAATCGGCGACATACGCGTAACCATGAATACGCCAGCGGTAACCATCGTGGCGGCGTGAATAAGTGCCGAAACTGGTGTTGGCCCTTCCATAGCATCAGGCAACCATGTATGCAGGAAAAATTGTGCCGACTTGGCCATTGCACCGACAAAGAGAAATAGACATGCAACGGTTATTGCTTTGTTGCCATCAACCTGCCAACTGAGAAAAGTCATTTGCTCAACGAAACTCGGATCGGCAGCTCGTGAAAAAATCGTACTGAAATTGACTGCTTTGAACAGAACAAAAACGCTGAACACACCTATCAGGAAGCCGAAATCCCCTACCCTGTTTACGACGAACGCTTTGATTGCAGCAGCACATGCCGAGGGACGTTGATACCAAAAACCGATCAAGAGATATGATGCCAGACCGACGCCTTCCCATCCGAAGAAGAGTTGAACCAGATTGTTCGATGTGACCAGCATCAACATCATGAACGTAAAAAACGACAAGTAAGCAAAAAATCTTGGCCGCGACGGGTCGTTATGCATATAGCCGATAGAATATATATGAACCAATGCAGAAACTGTGTTGACAACGATCAGCATCACCGCCGTTAAAGCATCAATGTGCAAGGCCCAATCAAATTGCAAGCCCCCCACTCTTATCCAATGGAACATTGGAACATCAACAGTTTGCCCGCTTCCAATAGCAATATCGAAAAATGCTATCCATGAAAGAACAGCGACAATTACCATAAAGGTACAGGTCACCAGTTCGGCGGCGCGGGCTCCCAGCGTTTTTCCACCCAATCCGGCAATGAAAAAGCCTAAAATAGGTAGGAAGACAATAGCGTAAAACATAACGCGTCAGCCTTTCATCACGTTAACATCTTCGACCGCAATCGAACCGCGATTACGATAGAACACAACCAGAATAGCCAAGCCGATTGCAGCTTCTGCTGCAGCAACGGTCAACACAAAGAGCGCAAATACTTGCCCTACGAGATCGTGCAAGACCGAAGAAAAGGCCACAAAATTTAAATTGACTGAAAGCAATATGAGCTCAATCGACATCAATATAATAATGACGTTTTTTCTGTTCAGAAAAATGCCAAAGACACCAATTGTGAACAACAATGCAGAAACGGTCAGATAGTGAGCAATTTCAATGTGCATATTATTCTTCCCGTTAAATACCTTTACCAGATTCAACTTTTTTAATTTCCATCGTGTCTTCAGGCATTCTGGCAACCTGTTTCGAGATTGATTGCCTTTTTACGCCTGCACGATGTTGCAATGTCAAAACGATCGCCCCAATCATCGCCACAAGCAATACCAAGCCGGCAAGCTGGAAATAGAAGACATAATCAGTGTAGAGAATGTCACCCAAAGCCTGTGTATTTGTACGCTGTGCCAAACTTGGCATTGGCTCGGTAACATGTTCTGCCAGTGTTGGAGAGAAGTACGAACTTCCAAAAACGACAATCAGTTCTACAGCTATAATTATTCCGACAAGAGCGCCGATGGGAGCATATTTTAACGCACCACTTTTCAATTCGGCGAAATCGACATCAAGCATCATCACGACGAACAAGAACAACACTGCGACTGCGCCGACATAGACAACCAATAAGATGAGGCCCAGAAATTCTGCTCCGGTCAAAATGAACAATGCTGCCGCGTTAAAGAACGCAAGAATAAGAAACAACACTGAATGCACCGGATTACGCGCGGCAACAACCATAACTGCGCTAGCCAGCATAATGAAAGCGAACAAATAAAAGAATGCCGCTGCTATACCTGTTAACATTGGTTTCCCCTAAGTTAAACCAAAAGATGACGCAAAAAATTACGCCGATTTATCTTACGCCGCGTCGATAAACGCGACCACACGATTTTTCTAAACTCACCGATAAGGTGCGTCCATAGCAATATTCCGTGCTATTTCACGTTCCCAACGGTCTCCGTTCGAAAGCAGTTTTTCTTTGTCATAATAAAGTTCCTCCCGTGTTTCGGTAGCAAACTCGAAGTTCGGACCTTCAACAATTGCTTCAACCGGACAGGCTTCCTGACAAAAGCCACAATAAATGCATTTAACCATATCAATGTCGTAACGAACCGTGCGACGGGTTCCGTCATTACGACGAGGACCTGCTTCAATGGTAATAGCTTGTGCCGGACAAATCGCCTCGCATAATTTACACGCAATACAACGTTCCTCGCCATTCGGATAACGGCGCAATGCATGCTCGCCACGAAAACGGGGAGAGACAACTCCCTTCTCATAAGGATAGTTGATCGTCGGTTTTGGAGCGACAAACTGGCGCATCGACAGCCAAAAAGCACTCCAGAACTCTAACAGAAGAAGTGACTTGGCAGCTCTATAAAGACCAGACATATTCTTCACCTTCAACTTACAAGTTTCAAATAAGCTGCCGTAATAACAACCATTGCGAGTGAAATAGGCAGGAATACTTTCCAACCCAATCTCATTAGCTGGTCATAGCGGTAGCGAGGAACAAATGCTTTCACCATGGCAAACCAGAAGAAAACAAAGCATACTTTGAGCACAAACCAGATGATCCCCGGCACCCAGTTAAGCCACCAGACATCCAGAGGCGGTAGCCATCCACCGAGGAACAGAATGGTTGTCAGTGCGCACATAAGAACGATTGCGACATATTCCCCAAGGAAAAACAACATATAAGGCGTTGAAGAATATTCAATCATATGGCCGGCAACGAGTTCGGATTCAGCTTCTACCAAGTCGAACGGTGGACGATTTGTCTCAGCTAAGGCTGAAATAAAGAAGATGATAAACATCGGAAATAGTGCCAACCAATTCCAATCAAGGAATGTGTTGAACGGCAGTCCGATATTTGTACCAAGGCCCGCTTTCTGTCCGTTAACAATCGTCGTCAGGTCAAGCGAACCGCTCACCAAAATAACGGTTACCAGAACAAAACCTATCGAAACTTCATAAGAGACCATTTGAGCGGTAGAACGCAAAGCACCCAAGAAAGGATATTTCGAGTTGGAAGCCCACCCCCCCATGATCACGCCATAAACTTCCAGTGAAGATATAGCGAGAATATAAAGCAGTCCGATATTGATGCTTGCTACTGCCCAACCTTCACTTACCGGCACAACAGCCCATGCCGATAACGCCAATGTAGAAGAAATAAACGGCGCAAGCAAAAACACGCCCTTATTTGCACCTGCCGGTATGACCGGTTCTTTCACAACGAATTTGATCAAATCCGCAAAAGATTGGAATAAGCCCCAAGGCCCTACAACATTTGGCCCACGACGCAATTGAACGGCGGCCCAAATCTTTCTATCGGCATAAAGCAGATATGCGATGATAATCAACAAAACTACCAAAAGTAGTACCGCTTTGCCGACGATAATCAGCAGGGGAAGCAGCCAGGTCATAAAGAAATCACCCATCGTCTTTATTTTTCCTCTCTACCTTCATTCTGCCGCTTCTGTCAGTCGGGCTTTTGCAAGGGCTGAACACTCAGCCATTACCGCCGACGCACGGGCAATCGGGTTTGTCAAATAGAAGTCTTTTATCAAAGAAGAAAAGGTTTGCTTGCCAAGTTTGGCAGTTTGCGAACCGAGCTTTTCAATGTCTTTGATATCCCCGGTTTTAATTGCGTTTATATTGGCCATATGCGGGAAATTTTCAAACAAGTTACGGCGCAATTCAGCCAATGTATCAAATGGCAGCTTATGCCCCAAAACTTCCGACAAGGCCCTTATAATCGCCCAATCTTCTTTGGCTTCTCCCGGTGCAAAGGCTGCACGTGCAGTCATTTGAACGCGCCCCTCTGTATTGACATAAATACCGGATTTTTCAGTATAGGCTGATGCTGGCAAAATGACATCTGCATTCAGTGCGCCATTGTCTCCGTGACTACCAATGTAGACAGTAAATCCTGTTTTTTTATCAAGATCGATTTCGTCAGCTCCGAGAAGGAACAATACATCAGAGTTTTGAACAATGTTTTCTGCACCAAGGTGCGAAGAGAAACCAATATCCAACCCGCCTACACGTGAAGCTGCTGTTTGGAGAACTCCCAAACCGTTCCATGTCTCCGAGAGAGCGCCTACTTCAACACAAAGCTTGGCTATCGACTTCAACACGGCTTCGCCAGTTTCGCCCACCAGAGCGGCCTGCCCCACGATAATCAACGGTTTTTCAGCTTTTTTCAAAACTTCAAAAAATTCGTTTTTACCATTGACCACTTGCGCGAGAGTATCGGCACCTGCACCGAGATAAGTATAAGGATAACGTAGTTCCAATTTATCTCCGATAACACCGATCGGGAAATGACCCTGACGTTCGCGTTTGCGAATTCTTGCGTTCATTACCGCCGCTTCAAAGCGTGGATTGGAGCCAACTATCAAGAGAGCATCGGCTTCTTCAATTCCGGTAATCTTCGGATTGAACACATAGGAAGAACGCCCGTTTTCAGCCGAAGGGAAGCTCCCGTCCTGTCGACAATCAACCGCAGTAGAACCAAGAGATTTCAGCAACATTTTAAGCGCATACATCTCTTCTACAGTAGCAAAATCACCGGCAACAGCGCCGATCTTGTCAGCGGAAGCAAATTCCACGGCCGATTTTATAGCTCCGAACGCTTCTGCCCAGCTTGCTTCAACCAATTTCCCTTCCTTACGGACATATGGTCGATCAAGTCTTTGGGTGCGCAAACCATCCCAGATAAAACGCGTTTTATCGGAAATCCATTCTTCGTTAATATCGTCGTTGACACGTGGCATGATACGCATAACTTCCCGCCCGCGTGTATCGACCCGAATGGCACTTCCCAAGGCATCCATCACATCAATCGTTTCAGTCTTTGTCAATTCCCACGGACGAGCGTGGAAAGCATAAGGCTTCGACGTCAAAGCTCCAACAGGGCAAAGGTCAATGACATTGCCTTGCAATTCGGATGTCATGGCTTGCTGAAGATAAGTCGTAATCTCAGCGTCTTCACCGCGTCCAATCAATCCAAGCTCCGATATTCCGGCTACTTCCGTTGTAAAACGCACACATCTTGTACAATGGATACAACGATTCATCACCGTCTTTACCAATGGCCCGATATACTTGTTTTCAACAGCGCGCTTGTCTTCCGTATAACGCGAGAAATCGTGACCGTAAGCCATCGCTTGATCCTGAAGGTCACATTCACCCCCCTGATCACAAATCGGACAGTCAAGCGGGTGATTGATAAGAAGAAATTCCATCACCCCTTCGCGAGCCTTTTTCACCATCGGAGTATTGGTAAACATCTCCGGCGGCTCACCATTGGGACCAGGACGCAAATCGCGCACACCCATAGCACATGAAGCTGTCGGCTTGGGAGGACCACCCTTCACTTCAACAAGGCACATGCGGCAGTTACCAGCGATCGATAACCGCTCATGAAAGCAGAAACGCGGAACCTCGGCCCCAGCTGCCTCGGCAGCCTGAAGAAGCGTATAGTGATCCGGTACTTCGATCTCTTTTCCGTTAATTTTGATCTTCGCCATTGTTATTCCAGTCCGCGGATAAACCGCCTAACCTTTAAAACTCTAAATTCTCGAACACTGCCATCTTTATTCTGCTGCTTCCAAAGCAATATTCTTACTCTGGACCGCATTGCGCGTATAATCATCAATACGTTTTTCTATTTCAGGACG
>CAMLLT010000060.1 GCA_946480935.1 uncultured Bartonella sp.
CCATGATGGTCTCCTTCATTGGCTAGGAATATATGAGCTTTTCCGGATTATTCCGATAATTCACATATTCTGTATTTGTATTTGACGAATTCTAAATTGGTGCGGTAACCGCACGCCTTTTGAAATATGGAAAATTTTTCTTTTTCAACAAGCTCGTTTTTGATTTTTTCTCGCTTCTCGAAGTTAATATTTGCTATTTCCATAACACTTAAGAATGTTCAAAAAAATACTATACTTATTTATCCACTCTACTGTTTCAGATTAACACATATAAATATAGTCGTGTAAGTCCAATTTTTATACGATACGAAAAATAACGAGCTAATTTTACGAAATGTTTTCAGAACTTTTATGGTCATGAATTGATATATGTTTGCTAAATCAGATAATTTTTTACATAGGTAGAATTAAACATGCCGAAAAAACTATGACATATTTTTATTATGGTTATGCATTGTTGGGCAGTCGTTTTATTTTCTGTGTCAATTACGGAAAACGTTTGACTGATTTTTATATAAATAAAAATCAAGAATTACAACAATTTACGGGAACTTTATTATAGTGTTATCTTAAATAAATGCAGAATAACTGTCAAAATAATTAATTTATTATATCCTTGTCTTTTTCCACCATATTGGAAATTTCAGTAAAAGACGGTTGTTTTCAGCAATAAAAAACGAGAACAGCCATTCATAACAAGATCGTTGCCATAATCCTATCCATTTCCGGAACAATTTTGCGTTCTGGTTTGCGATAATTATTGAATGACCAATCAATAATTACATCTCTTACATGTATGATCACCATTGTCTGATAAGGATTGGAAAGTTCGGCCACGCAATATCCGGTGTCTAATGCCGAATTGTTTTTCCGGACAATAGATTTCTGATGAGCGAAAAACCGATGTGACTATTTGCCTGCAAGAAATCGGTTATCCTGTATTGGCATAATCAGAAATATAAAAAGTCGGTCGATTTTTCGACAGCTTGGAATCCCTTTCGAATTTTCATCGTGAAATGGTAGCCGCTAATGTCGTAAAATGGCAGCGGAAAACATCACACAATTTTAAACAGACTCGCTTCTTTTCCGATTGGCCGTTTTTCAAAACCTTCCTCAATCTCTCATATTATTTATTTAGCTAATTTTTTAGCGGAGACTGTTTCAAAATAGGAACAGAAAATGGCACATTTATCATGATTTGATAAATATCAACCTTCAACTTGCTGTTTTTCCAGTATAATTTTCTTTTTTTTCGGTTTTTCCAAAAATGCTTTTTCTGTCACGAAATAGTGATATTTCGCAACTACGAATAGATTGTCACGTTTATTTTTAACTTCAACCCGAAGGCATTCCTGTTGCGGAGGTAGAAACAGGAGAAAAATGTCGACAAAGAAAATTGGAATAAAATTGCATAGAAGGATGCCAAAAATATGAAACGGCTAACCCGATGGTTTTTGGTCCTTGTTGTTATAGGGATCGTAGGTTTTTTTGTTCTTACCTCCCCGATCACTTGGTCACTTACTCATCCCACTCGAGACGTTGCTGACAATACCGCGCCTGATCTGGAAAATGGTCGCGTTGTATTTGTTGCCAGTGATTGCTCGACTTGTCATGCTTCGCCCAATCAGGACAACCCGTTAAAATTGGGTGGCGGGCGTGCATTGGACACAGAATTCGGGCGTTTTTATATGCCTAATATTTCGTCGGATAAAAAGGACGGCATTGGTAATTGGACACTTGCCGAGTTCACTAAAGCAGTGCGCGAAGGTGTAGGACCGAATGGTATCATGCCCGATGGACAAAACCTTTATCCGGCATTCCCTTACACATCATATCAGCGTTTGACAGCAAATGACGTTCGCGATCTTTTTGCCTACATCAAATCGCTCGAACCGGTATCAGGTGTTGCACCTGATCATGATTTGAAATTCCCGTTCAATATGCGTCGTGGCGTTGGTGTATGGCGTCTGGCATTTCTTGATGGTAAAGCATTGTCACCTATGTCCGTCACACCGACGACAGACACAAAAGACACCAAAGATGAAGAAGCGCTTCTCGAACGCGGACGTTACCTCGTTGAAGGAGCCGGTCACTGTGCCGAATGTCACTCCACACGTAATTTTATGGGCGTGATAAAGAGCAATCTGCGTTACGGCGGTGGTGCTACTCCTGATGGCAAAGGTCATTTCCCGAATATCAGTCAAGATGACACCGGCATCAAATTCTGGGCTGAAAATTCTATCTTCAATTATCTGAAGACCGGCAAAAGCCCGATTAACAAGGTCGCTGGCGGCGATATGGCTGAAGTCATTAAAAATACGAAGCAACTTCCTGATGAGGACCTTCGTGCGATGGCTGCCTATATCAAAACCTTGCCTGGAGTTGATCTGCCCGCCCCTGGACAGCCCGAGTCAAACCATACTTCAAAGCTTGTTATGTTGCCCACAACAAACAAACTCGATGTTACTTTGCCAACGTCATCGGATAGCGCGGTTAAAGGTGCAGACACACTTTATGCTGTTTATACAAAACCGTTTTACGTTGATGAAAATGGTTCAGGTGACGAGGATGGTAAGTTATTGGCAGCAGCCAAGCTCGCGGTTCTTGACCACAAAGGCGATAAGTTGAAAGTTCGTCTCGACGGTTGGCAAATGGATGGTGCTCCCTCGGTAGTCTATGCGCTGAAAGGTCAACGCATTATGTATGCCGTGTTGGGCGACAAGGCCATGGCCTCCTATAAACTTGGCAAAGCAGTTGTTGATGAGGAAACCAAACAAACCTGGTATCCTGTAAGTCTCGAATTGTGGACAAGCGATAAGGATGTCAACGTTTCAATCGGTGATATGTGGTCGTACACATCCGATCTCTTCAGTGCAACCTGTAGCGTTTGCCATTCACTTCCTGAATCAGGTCATTTGCTGGCCAATCAGTGGATCGGTAACTTGAATGCCATGAAGCGTTATACGTCTTTGACACCTGACCAATATCGTTTGCTCTTGAGCTATCTCCAGAACCATTCGAAAGATGTCAATGACGGTCAAGAGGTACACTAATGGCTGTTGTTCAATCAGAAGCGTCATATAGCGGAAACACGCAACTGAATCCTCGGGAAGATCAGGCTCAAGCGATAATAATCGATTGGTTCGCCCGTTTATTTGTCGCCCCGCCGAAGATCGAATTGCTTGAGGAATGTCGTTCGCTTCCCGTTATGACTTTTCTGGAAGAATTCGGTGAGGAGCTCAAAGTCACCGAGTTAACCACAATGATTGCGGATTATTTCCGCAATCATCCTCTGGAAGAGCTCAATCATTCGATTTCGCAGCAATATATAAGTTTGTTTGACGGAGCTTTTGGACCACTCTCTGTTCCTCCCTATGAAAGCTACTATCGGGATGAAAACGGAAGATTATTCCAAGCCCCATATGTCGAAATGCTGGATGTATTGACGAGACTTGATGTTTCGGTTGCTCCATCTTGCAAAGAACCGGCCGATCATATTGCTTTGGAATTGGCTGCTTTGGCGGAAGCTTTTCGTCAACATGATCAAGATGCCATTCGTAACATGACATCCCGTCTGGTTTTATGGCTTCCTGAGATGCACGCAGCATTGGGTAAAGTGGCTGGTCATAGCCTTTATGCCCATTTGGTCGAGTTGCTTATTATTTATCTTTCGTCTTTCAGTCGCCTCTTTGGCAACCAAGACAACATTAAACACTAGGAGAATGCTATGTCATTCGACAAAACAAAAATTACCCTACCGGATATGAACCGGCGTTCATTCCTCAAAAGTAGTGCTATGTTGACCATGGTCGGTGCCGCGAGCGGTTCACTTCTCAGCCGCGGTGCACAGGCTCAATCAGCCTCCAAATTGACTATGTCCGGCAGTCACTGGGGTGTTTTTCGGGGACGTGTCGACCACGGCCGTCTGGTTGAAGTTACACCTTGGGAACATGATCCTCATCCGACGCCGATGTTGGAAGGTATGATGGATTCGATCTATTCACCTTCACGCATCAAATATCCGATGGTCCGTCGTGCATGGTTGGAAAAGGGTCCCGGTGCCGACCCTGAAGGGCGTGGAACCGGTGACTTTGTTCGTGTAAGCTGGGATAAGGCCATTGATCTTGTTGCCGGCGAATTAACCCGCGTTCGCAAGAAATATGGTTCGAATGGAATTTTCGGCGGTTCATACGGCTGGAAGAGTGTTGGCAAATTCCACAATTGCCGGACATTGTTGCGCAGAATGTTGAAGACAACTGGCGGTTTTGTAAACTCGCTGGGTGACTATTCAACCGGTGCTGCTCAGGTTATTTTGCCCCACGTTGTCGGCTCTTTGGAAGTCTATGAACAATGTACATCATGGGACGTTGTACGAGACAACACAAAGACACTTGTATTCTGGGGATGTAATCCCGTGAATACAGACCAGATTGGGTGGTTGATTGCAGACCATGGTGCATTTGTCGGTCTCGAAGAGGTCAAAAAAGCCGGTATTCGCGTTATCTGTATTGACCCGATCAAAACGGAAACCTGCCAATATCTTGACGGCGAATGGCTGGCTCCCCGCCCGCAAACCGATGTCGCCATGATGCTCGGCATTGCCCATACCCTTTATGCAGAAAAACTTCACGATGAAGATTTTCTGAAAAAGTATACCGTCGGTTTCGACAAGTTTCTCGCCTATCTCATTGGCAAAGAAGATGGAACTCCGAAAACCGCTGAATGGGCTTCAAAAATTTGCGGCATTGATGCCGACATAATCAAACAACTTGCTCGCGATTTTGCTAAAAACCGCACGATGATTGCTGCCGGTTGGTCTATCCAGCGTCAACACCATGGTGAACAAGCCCACTGGATGTTGGTAACATTGTGTTCGATGCTCGGTCAAATCGGCCTTCCTGGTGGCGGTTTCGGTTTCAGCTACCACTACTGCAGTGGTGGCGCACCAACGGCTACGAGTCCAATTCTCGGTGGTATCACCGATGGACCTGCCGCTCCTGTAACGGATTTGCCGGCCGGTTGTCACCCGGGTTCTACCGAATCTGCTTGCCAGCCTAAATCCAATGCCATTCCGGTTTGCCGTCTTGTGGAAGCGCTGCTCCACCCCGGCAGAACCATCAAGTATAACGGGTCGGATATTGTTCTGCCTGAAATCCACATGGTCTATTGGGCTGGCGGTAATCCGTTCTCGCACCAGCAAAACCGTAACGAAATGGTTGAGGCATGGAAAAAACTCGATACTTTCGTTGTTCATGATTTCCAATGGACAGCCTCGGCACGTCACGCCGACATTGTTTTGCCGGTTACAACTTCCTATGAACGTAATGACATCGAACAATTGGGAGACTATGCATTAAGTCACATTGTTCCCATGAAGAAACTTGTCGAACCGATGTATGAAGCACGTTCCGACTTCGATATTTTTGCCGATATTTGTGAACGTCTCGGCAAACGTGAAGAATACACTGATGGCATGAATGAAATGGACTGGATCAAGAGCTTCTATGAAGCAGCCCGTCTTGAATCGCGTGCCAAGGGCATGGAAATGCCGGTATTCGACACTTTCTGGCAAAGTGAAGAAGCACTCGGTTTCCCCGTCAAGGAAGCACAAAAACAGTTTGTCCGTTATGCCGATTTCCGTGAGGATCCACTGCTTAATGCTCTTGGAACTCCTTCCGGAAAAATCGAAATCTTTTCACTCAATATCGAGAAGATGCATTATGACGATTGCCCGCCCCACCCCACCTGGATGGAGCCGATCGAACGTCTTGACGGACCGACAACCAAATATCCGCTGCACATTGCATCCAATCACCCGATTTATCGCTTGCACTCACAATTGTGCGGCACCAAATTGAGAGAAAAATATGCAATCGGTGGACGCGAACCATGCTGGATCAACCCGAAAGACGCAGAAGCACGTGGTTTGAAGGATGGTGACATTGCTCGTGCATATAACGATCGTGGCCAGATTTTGGTCGGCATCAAGGTAACCGATGTCATTCGTCCTGGTGTTATCCGTATCAATGAAGGTGGCTGGTATGATCCGGTAAATCCGAGAGAGCCCCATTCGCTCTGTCGATATGGCGATGTTAACAACTTGACGACCAGTGTATCGACTTCGAAATTGGCTCAAGCAAACTGTGGTCAGACTGCTGTGGTAGAAATCGAAAAATTCACCGGTACACTTCCCCCGGTTGAAGTCTTCATTGAGCCACGTAAAGCTGGTTGAATGCGATAAAAGTAAAAGGAGGCGAGTTTCGCCTCCTTTTTTGTTTGTTTTTTTAAGAATTAAGGCAATAATTTAGCTGAATTGAAAATCGCTCTTGATCTTCTAAGCGTTGCACTTTAATACCGCCTACAATGTAATGGACGTTCCATTCGCCAAGGGGCTATAGCTCAGCTGGGAGAGCGCTTGCATCGCACGCAAGAGGCCAGCGGTTCGATTCCGCTTAGCTCCACCATTTCCCACTTTCACAACAATAATATTGATCAGATGGGATTAAGCGATTTTGCCGATATCTATTATTCAATAATTGTTTTCGCTTTAAGAAATAGTTCGGCAAATGGATTGCTAGCGAAAAACATAGGTTGAGGAAATAATCAATAAAATCCATTTTCTGTAAAAGTTTTGCGATCTCATTCTTTAAAAAATTTGCTCGCTTCAAATTTGGGTTCATTGTTTAATCATTCGCGTTATTTATTTTCAGAAAAATTTACACGTGTTCAAAACGATATAACGTTCAATAGCGATGGAAATTTTCCCTGCTTCATTTACGCTTCCAGTCAACAACCGCCTATTTTGCTGAAAACAAGCCGACACAATTTGTTTTGTAAAATTCTCTTCGGCTTGAAGTCGAAAGTGCAAAACAGAAATTGTCTAAGGCTTAAACCATCGATAATATGATGGCCTATTTGCCAATTTTTGGCTATTTATTTGCCGAAATTTCGAGGTTAAGCTCCCGTACGAATTCTTTCGGACTAAGCTTTCCTGAAATGGCAAGCATAATGACCGGTAATTTGTCCATTGGAGTGGATGAAATTTCTAATGAACGGGGTGTGTCCAGATAGGCTGTTACGGCTTTTTGGGCTTCATTTTCAAAATTCGTTTCCTTTGCAAAAGAAAGCCAGCCGGGAAGACTTGTTTTCCATTTTGCTTTAAGCGCGTCAGCACTTATTCCCATTCTCTTTGCTTCGGTATTAACAAGCTTTTGGGTAATAGAGTGGTCTTCAAACTTTAATTTACCGCCATAAAAATTATAACGCTGAACCTGAGCAAGCATACCAAGCCACATTTGGGTAGACTTGATATGACCGCGTTCATTTTCACGCTGAAGCGTAACAACGGTTAAAAGTGAGTCAAGTGTCATACCATCCATTTTCAGACTGACATCGAGCACTCCACCTTTATCAAGCACCAGATGAAAATGTTTCAGATCCATCATCGCAAGATAACCGCCATATGCCCCCGAGATATCCAATCGGCCGGTCGCATTTTTATAGCCCATCGCAATAAAGTCTTTTCTGGTCGAGCCATCGGGAAAATTGTCTACAAAAACCGTTATTTTCCGGATGTTGATTGTAAAATCTACGGGATTCTCACGAATAGAGGGGTGAAGAGAAACAGAACCTTTTTCCAGCAATGCCAAACGTTTTTTGGAATTGTCTTGCAACTCCAACTTGTTGAACTGGCCATTCTGATACCGGAAACCTATATTCTGGTTATAAATGCCCTTGTTCGGGGGCAGTACCACATTGTTAAAGGTTACATCGGCAACTTTGATTGTGTTACCTTCGTAAACGTATGAAATTTGCGGTATCACCACTTTTTCGACGGAAAAACCCCCATGGTCTTCTTGCTTGATACCTGAAAATTCGACTTTACCAAGTGATGAATCCGGTGAAATTGGCGTACCCGTTACCCGAACATTATCAAGTATCAGATGATCGCCATCACCAAGGACTGCGCCATAGGAAACGGTAACAGACTTTCCGAAAGCTTCCGAAAAACGTTTAACGAAAGCATCTCTATCAATCGCATAAACGGAATGCGCTGCAAAAGAGGTGGCGATTGTTAGAAAGAAAGCAAGTGAAAGCAACCGGTATATTTTTAAAAACACCTTAATCAACCCGCGACATTACACTCCAACGAAACCTCTAGCATCTATTTTTGATCATTGTGCTGGGTTTTCAACCCTGCACGACCTTAATCCTGACTTACAGCCGAAATTATTCTCGCCGGAGTGTAGAAAATGAGATTGGTTGTTCCTCTCAAAATGTTTCCACTATCGTCCATCATACGCTGCCCGTTTGTCTCGCTCGTTTCTTTCATCATGGAAGTTGAAAGCGAACCATCATGGGCAAGAGCCATCAGAGTTGGGGAGGATGCAAACACATTATGTGCACCGCCATCAACATCGGACAAATCCAGAACCGCAATACCATTTTTTTGTAATAACGGTATACTTGAACCATCTCCGACACGAGCGTGTCCACCAACCAGACGGCCAGACACCGCCAACGCCTTGTCTTTGCGCGAAACAAGCACTGCTGTCGGTTGTGGCATTTTTTTAACATCCTTGAGCTGACGTTCGAAAACATCGACATCAATGTCAGGCGCGGCCATAAGGAAACTTGATATGCGGTCAATAGGATAACGTTTGCCCTGAAGTGCCAGACTGCGTAATGCTTCCATTGTGACATAATTTCCCATGGAATGGGCGACAACAGTAATCTCGTTGGCATCTGTTTCACTGAGCAATGTCAGAAGATCAGCAAGCCCGTCACGCGCGAAATCCGCGCTGTCACGGTCGTAGACATAAAGCGGTATAGAGCCGCCTGAAGGCCATGAATAATGTACTGTAACCGCTTTTAATGAATAGTCGTAAGAGAATTGTGCTGCTCTAAAGGTACTATCGGCGAAATTGTTGTTATATCCATGGATAAAAAGAAATATCTCGCGCTTTCCTTTAGGCTTCTGATCAAGCGCTTTGTTAAGCTCTTTCTTGAATTCCTCACGGCCATTATATTTAACCATATTAACCGCAGAGAAATACTTCTTCAAATCGGGCTTATAACCGTTTGTTTCAACCAAGCCTTTTTTATGCTCTTGTGGTATACCGACATCAACACGAGCGTAATTCAGGGTTTTCGACCTTTTTGTGCCAAAAGGTTCGGAATAATCATTTTGTGCCTGCCTGCTCGTTGCAACATAGACAGGAACCACGGCCTTAGGCTGACCGGGTTTGTTAATAGCAGCATTTTGAGCTGCAACCGTCGCCGGTGTAGCATTTTTTCCGTGCCATAAAACAGCACGTGGACCACCACAATTTGTTAGAAAGATCAAACAAACGCAAAACGATATATATCGACCCAGTAGTTTTATTCTCATTTAAGTGTAGCCCTGAAACGATTGAGCGAGAAGATAAATAGTACAGAACCAATCACTGCCAAAGCAGCAAAATTTTCCCAAACAACCGTAAAACCGGCTCCACGATAAAGAATTGATTGAGCCATCATAATGAAATGCGTATTCGGCGCTGCAAGCATGATATTCTGTATAAATTCCGGCATACTTTCACGCGGTGTAATGCCGCCTGACAGGATTTGTAACGGCATCAGAACAAGCATAAGCAGAAGGCCGAATTGTGGCATAGACCCTGCAACGGTTGCAAGTGCAATGCCCATCGACGTAGTAGCAAACAAATGTAGGCAGGTTCCCGCGAGGAATAACGTAACCGACCCTTCAATAGGGACTTTTAGCAGGCCTTGCACAATAACAATCAACGAAAACGTTGCCGCAACGAGAACGATTGCACCCATTGACCACACCTTCGAAATCATAATTTCGGTCGGTGTGACCGGCATGACAAGAAGATGCTCGACAGTTCCATGTTCGCGTTCACGGATAAGCGCCGTCCCCGTCAAAATGATGGATAGCATTGTCACATTATTGATCACATTGATAATCGAACCGAACCAGGACTTTTCCAATTCGGGATTGAAACGCGCGCGTAGGGTAAGCGAAACCTGTTGCGGTTCCTTCGAACGGTAATGCGAGACAAACTCTTTTACTTCGGCGTCGACAATCTGTTGAATGTATTGTGAACCGGTCAGAGCCTGCGTTGTACGTGTCGCATCAACGTCAAGCTGTATTGCAGGAGACCGGCCGGCAAGAACATCACGCTGAAAATTTGGTGGAATATCAACAGCAAATGTATCAATCCCCTGATCCATGCGGGAATCAAGTTCGGATTGGTCGATATCTTCCGGCGTGATGAAATAAGGCGGAAGAAATGCCGTTGCAATGCGCGTTGACAAAGGCGAACTATCTTCGTCAACAATTGCTATAGGCGTCTTGTTCAATGTTTCCGGAGTTGCGTTCGCGGCAATATAGATTGACATCGTAAATGCATAAATAATCAATATCAGCAGCATCGGGTCACGAAAAACACCGAGCAACTCTTTAATTCCCAAATCGAGGATGTGATTTAGCTTCATGACTTTACTTCGCCTGTTTCTTAGTAAGCCACGAGGCTATTATAACCAGAATTGGTCCCGCGACAAAAAGCGGAATAAATGAACCGACCAGATCATGGAACTGAAGCGCTTTGGCAAAAGTACCACGTGAAATCAGAATGAAATATGTCGTCGGATAAATGTCACCGATAAAACGTCCAGTACCTTGAAGCGAACTAACCGGATCCATCAATCCGCAAAATTGTGTTGCCGGTAGAATGGTCAGGACTGCGGCACCGAAAATTGCAGCAATCTGGCTATTCATAAAGGTTGAAATCAACAATCCGAAAGCCGTTGAAAATGCCACATAAAGCAATCCTGCCAGCATAAATGTCAAAATGCCGCCCGTAAAATGCACCCTGAATATAAAAATGGCGAACAACCACAGCAAAATACAATTAATAAGTCCCAGTCCTATATAAGGCAGTTGTTTGCCAACCAGAAATTCAAGCCTTGTGACCGGTGTAACGTAAAGATTGATGATGGAGCCCATTTCCTTTTCGCGCACCACGGACAATGCTGCGAGCATAGCCGGAATAATCAAAAGCAAAATCGGTATCACGGCGGGCACCATAGCAGTGAGACTTTCGATTCCGGGGTTATAGAGGTATCTGACTTCCAGGCGATAATCCCCCATAGTGGCAGCTTTTCCTTGTAGCGTTTTGGCTTTATTCTGAAGCCATAACGCGTGCATACCTTGAACATAACCACGTACTGTTTCGGCACGTAACGGCATTGCCCCGTCAATCCAGGCACCGACCTCGACATTGCGTCCCCGTTCCATGTCTTTCCCGAACTCGGGTGGTATCTCGATAGCCAGACTTATTTCGCCCGAGCGCATACGCGCATCAAGATCGTCATAATCGACAATAT
>CAMLLT010000061.1 GCA_946480935.1 uncultured Bartonella sp.
ATTTTATGACATCGATGATGGCATTCTTTCTGGTTATGTGGCTGATCAATGCTGCGAATGAAGAAACCAAAGCAGCTGTCGCGAGCTATTTCAATCCCATCAAACTGGTTGACCGTCGCACCAATCCGAAAGGTATTCAGGACAATGATGCGGTGGGCGACAATGACAAGAAATCCGGCAACGAAGCCCATGGCGAGCCCGGTGCCAAGGACACCAGTGAAGACCAATCCAGTGCCGATCAGCAAAAAATGATGAACGAGCCTTATGAGGAGCTCGACAAGATAGCTGAAAAATCGGCAGCGGAAGGCTCGCAAGGGGAAGGGGCAGGAGGAAATGCCGAAGGCGGCTCACAAAAAGGAGCAAGCGAAGGAACAGCTTATCGCGACCCATTTTCACCGGATTACTGGACCAAAAATGCTTCTCATGAAATAGCAGAGGCCGATGGAGGTCCAAGTCAGAACTCCGGTGGGCGTGACCCCAATTTACCGAGCCAACCAGGAGTTACATTACCGCAACAATCGGCTAGTGAACCCACTGTTGCCGGAAATGAAGGTAAGCCTGTACAGGCCGCTCAGGAAACTCAGCAATCACCAAAAGATCAGTCTTCCAATGAGAACAAGCCCGAAAATGCTGCAAATGTCGGAGACCAAAAGAACGGTGAGCAGCCAACGGAGACAAATAAAAATCAGCAGACAGGCGGAACAAGCGGAGAGTCCGCGGCAGTGCCCGAGCCGCAAGTCAATTTCAGTAAGTCCGAAACACCGCAAGAGGCGGCCAAGGATAAATCATTGCCGCAAGTTGTTCGTGAAATTTCGGGCGAGTTGAGCAAACTGATCAAGGATACGAAAAGTACGCAACAACCGATGGTTCGGGTTGTCTCGGTCAAGGACGGCGTCGCTATAGAATTGATGGATCAGGCGCATTACGGGATGTTTTCTGTCGGTTCCGCGAAGCCGGATAAAAAAGTGGTCGATCTTTTGGCTGGCGTTGCAAAAATTCTGCAACAGAAAAAAGGTGATGTTGTTATCGCGGGTCATACCGATTCCCGCCCTTATAGAAATGCCACTTATGACAATTGGCAGTTATCAAGTTCTCGTGCCCAAATGGCTTATTACATGCTGGTGCGTGGCGGACTTGATGAAAAACGTATTCTCCGCGTCGAGGGCTATGCAGATCATCAATTGAAAAACAAAGCAGATCCTTATGCAGCAGAAAACCGTCGCATAGAAATATTCATGCGCTTGCCACAAAGTGAAACGGAAGGAAAAACCGACGAGGCGAGCAAGGACAAGTCAGGTGGTGCGACAAAAGTGGAGAAGAAACAATGACAAATCGTTTCTTTAAAGTGATGTGTCTGGCCGGTGCGGTATTGCCAATCTTCGCATCGACTCCGCTCGAAGCCCAGCTTGCCGAATCTGCATTGGGACCGGTTCAACTTGTCCGCTCTTTGGAAAGTCTGCAAGATGACATAGCGAGCGGACAACCCGGAGCATTGCAAATGCAACCGCGTGTTCTTGCCGATATTGGACAAAAATTTTTAAATGAGGATCCATCAACCTGGGAAAATGCCCAAAATATTTTTGCAGCATTGACCTATCTATTTAATGGTGGAAATCCCGATGTTGTAGAAACCATTCTCAAAAATGCACCGGATGGGATTATTCCGAAGAATTATATTGATGGAGCCCGTGCCTATGCCCACCATAAAAAAGATAGATTTTTAAGAGCTTTTGACAATTTGCCGGAAGATGATTCAGAAATTCCTGCGGCATTGTTACTTTCCATTACTTTAAGCACTGTTGCCGATATGGCCGAGGCTAGCCCGGAAAAAGCATCCGATCGTCTCAACTGGGTAAGACTGGCAGCACCCGGATCATTGTTTGAAGAAGCAGCGATACGGCGCCAGATCAAAGTTGCTTCTATGACCGGAGATCTCAAGCTCTTACGGCTCCTTACCAGAAATTACGTTACACGTTTCTCGAAATCTCCCTATGCAAATGAATTCTGGCGGGATTTTGCGACAACTTTACCTTTGATGGATAATCGCCTTGATGATCAACAATTAAGCGAGTTTGTTAATTATGCTCCTCAGACAATCCAGTTGGTTATCTATTTGAAGATAAGTCGTACTGCCTTGATAGATGCACGTATGTCACGGGCCCATTTCGGAGCTGAAAAGGCACTTGATATCGCCCATAGCCTGAATGTCTCGGATGCGTCGGCGCGGCTTTATTATGCAGCAAGTTCGGTAGGTTCAACAGCCGCAGAAGATGCCGGAGAAATGTTGAAAACAATTTCCGTGAACGACCTGCCCGAAAAAGACCGGCCATTATTGATGGCTGCAAAGGCAGTAGCAAAAGGCGTTGTTCTTGATACAAGCATTTTGCCGAAGCAAACCGACAATGATGAAGAAGATGATGACGATCAATCGGGATTGAAAGAAGCTGTGGGCGTGCCTGTTGATCAGGTCGGTACGAAAACAAATGAGCCTTTACCGACGCCAACAAATAGCGCTTCGGGAAAACAAGACGAACAAAAGACTTCAGGCGAAATTGATCAATTTATGCAGCAGACACAAAAGAAAATAGACGACGTAGACAAGTTATTGGAGAAAAAATGATGGTAATCTCGGGGGAATTGACGAGCATTAACACAAGCTTCAATCAGATCAAGACTGATAATAAAAAGTCTCAGCCAACCGGACATTCGTCACAGGAAAGCTTTGATGATGTCTTGAATAAGGCTGGAGACAATAAAACGTCGGCTGCTTCAAGAGAAGGAGACCGCCAATCGGCGAAGTCAACTTCAGATAAGGCCTTTGCGGATAAGTCTGCAAACGATAAGATTGCAAATGACAAGGCTGCAAACGATAAAGTTGCAAACGACAAGATTGCAAATGACAAACTTGCTGCTGACAAAGCTCTAAACAATAAAACGCATTCTGATCAATTTGCGCAAACGAACGCATCTGACAAAAAAATTGATGTTGTTAATGAAGGCGGCAAGAATAAGGAAAATGCCAAGCCTGCCGTTCCTGATGGTCATGATAATTTAAAAGATCAGTCGGCTTCATCGGTTCACGATATTCTCGAACAATTGGATAAGCATAAAAATCTGGCGTCAAACGAAAAAAGTGGTGTCAAATCCGATTTGACGGAAGGGGAAGACGACAATCAAAAATTGGCAGTCGGGACAGGCTCCCGAAATAAATCGCATTCGCTCAAATCAAAGGATGACAAAACGCCCGATACTGATGGTCAAGAAGATGGTAACGAAAATAGTGCCAAAGTGGCATTCGGCCCTTTACCGACAGTGAGCCATTCTACTGTCAATCCGGATAATAGTGTCAAAAACGGTGACTCTTTGAATGGTGACAAAAAGAATGACGGCAAACACCAGATAGATGCCAATATCGAGATTGCAGGTTCTTCCGATAAGGGTGGCGATTCTGCGTTGAAAAACACTCGAGACGCTGCGGCTTCGGCTTTAAAGTCGAACGAAACTGTTAAAGCTAATGCTGCAATAGAAAACGGTACACTTGCAACTGCTGGAACTGTTAAAGTAGCTCGCGCAAATAAGGAAAATGCCGAACTGTCTGATAAAAATACTATTTCGGCAGCAGATGATGACACCGTGGGTACATCCGGTTTTACATCAGAAGATGAAACCGCACCGCTTGTCGACATGGATGCGGACGACTTCAAAACCACTGATGAAAAGTCCGGTAATACGATATCGGGTCGCAAACAAAATAGCGCCAAACGCACGCAAGACATTGCAAGCCAGATATCCAATAATTCGCAACAGTTAAATTTCGACGACGCAGCAGATAAACTGCAGGCCGGTTCACAATTGAATATCGGAGATAAAATTGCAACCAATACTGCGAGGGCCGAAAACCAGAATGTACTCGGCCGTATTGTTGATGTCGAAGTTACCGAAAACAAACAGGTCGGGGACATGCGTGTATTGCGCATAAAGTTGAATCCTGAAAATCTTGGTATGGTTGAAGCAAGGTTGCGCAAAACAACTGATGGTCTCCAGATTGAAATTCATGCCGAACGTCAGGAAACAGCTCGCCTCCTTGCAGCCGATAATCATGCGCTGCATAAAGCTCTGGAAAAGTCAGGGGTCAGTGACAATGGCCAGCTGACAATAATGATTGTTGATAAAAGTTCACAAACTGTCCAACAAGGACAATCAGCCAATTCCGGACAGTCCATGTCTCAGGATAATAGTGGTCAGAATTTTAATGGTCAGCGGCAGTCTGCAGGTCAGCAAGGTCAAGGTGGGCATAATGCTTCAAGGCAAACATTTAGCGAGTTTCCTTTCACTGACACGCCTTTGCAGGAAGAAAATGTACGGGGCGAAAATATTCGTCGCGATCCTCGCCGTCTGGTGGTCTAGTCTGGCAGTTGTTTTTGAGGCTTCTGCGGGCAATGCCTGTGAAGGGGAAATGATAGAAGCATCCAAACGTTACGATATTCCGCTTGGTATCCTGTATGCTGTTGGATTGACTGAAACAGGTAACAAAGACTCACTCCAGCCTTATGCGCTCAATATTGATGGAAAAGCGGTATTTGCACAAAATGAGTCGCAAGCATTGAAGATTTTTTACGAGGCAAAACGTCGCGGCGCAAAACTCATTGACGTTGGTTGCATGCAAATTAACCACTATTATCACGGAGAGCGTTTTCCATCTGTGGCAGCAATGTTCCAACCACATCTCAACGTAGATTATGCCGCGCGTTTCCTTAAAGAATTGAAGGAACGTGAGGGTAGCTGGACCATGGCAGTAGCACGTTACCATGCAGGCCCGAATAATAATCCGGCACAAAAACGATATGTCTGTCAGGTCATAGCCAATATGATCGCTTCCGGGTTCGGAAAATGGACGCAAGCTTCGCGCCAGTTTTGTCGTGGAGAACTGTAGGTAACGTTTTGATAAGCATGGTTAAATTTTATAGTTAACGTGCCTGCATGTGACTAACCATTTGAAAATCAATGATTTTCATACGAAAAATGACGGTTTGAAATAAGAATTTATTAAAAAAATCGTCTATTTTTGGGAAAGTATGGCGGATTCTTGGCAGAAAAAGTTAAAAACGACTTGTAATTTTTGCCGCGAAAGATATCTTAAAGAAAAGTCCTCATTAAGGATAAGTTCTTGAGTTTTAGGATTTAGTGAGGACGTTCATAGGAATAGGAACATGATAATAGTTGTAGACGAACGCAAGCTGGTGACTGATGGTTATTCTGCCTTGTTCGCACGGGAAGGGATCTCGGCAACAGGTTTATCATCTGCCGATTTTGATGATTGGGTAGAAACCGCCCCGAAATCGGAAATGTCAGCAGTCGAAGCGATTCTTCTTGGCGATTGTAAGGACCGCATCGAGCTGCCAAAGAAAATTCGCGCTCATTGTGATGCTCCTGTATTGGCCGTCACAGAAAACAATTCGCTCGAGCAGACACTGGCACTATTTCAGGCCGGAATTGACGATGTATTGCGCAAACCTATTCATGTTCGTGAAATATTGGCACGTGTTGCGGCAATACGCCGTCGTATGGGCGGCGAAATTCGCAAATCGGATGCAGCCGTTGTTCTTGGGCCAATCAGCGTGTTCAATGACGGTCGTGACCCGAAAATCAATGGCGTTGATTTTGTTCTCCCTCGTCGCGAACGTCGCATTCTTGAATATCTTGTAGCCAATCATGGTCGTCGTGTTAACAAAACCCAGATTTTTAATGCGATTTACGGCGTGTTTGACGCTGAAGTAGAAGAGAATGTCGTTGAAAGCCACATCAGTAAATTGCGTAAAAAATTGAAAGCCAAGCTTGGAACTGATGTTATTGATTCAAAACGTTTCTTAGGTTATAGCTTAAACATTGATTAATCATTTCGTAACTCCATACGAATTCTTGAAGCCTGCAATTTTTTGCAGGCTTTTTTTTATTATTCGAAAACAGTTTTTTAAAAAAATACCGGATTTTTCTTCACTCTAGAAAAGGTTTTTATCTTAATTTTTGCGTTTATATTGCCTTGATTGAAATCCGGTCGGGGAAGTTTCGAAGCCAATTATACGGACATATGTAAGCAATCAAACCGACATATATTTGTTATTTCTACTTTTGCTTCTAAAGCGAAGTCCGGAAATATATTTTTGGAAAAACAGTTTTGAATGCCGTCCACTGTCTTCTTATACGAGCATTTTCCCTTGCTAAACTGTCACAACGCCAGCTTCGCACAAGGAAGCGCTTCTATGTTGCAACTATGGTTCTCAACTCAAGGAGATAACAATGGGTATTTACGGTATGATGCGTACCGGCGTTGCAGGAATGAACGCACAGGCAAACAGACTTACAGGCGTTGCAGATAACGTCGCTAACGTTAGTACAGCTGGTTATAAGCGGACGGATACCCAGTTTTCCGATCTGGTTATGCCATCAACGCGTAATGCGTATCAGTCCGGTGGTGTTACGACAACTGTTCGCCATGATATTTCCATGCAGGGTGCAGGGCGCGGAACAGGAAAGCCGGGTGACATTATGCTTGAAGGCAACGGTTTTTTCCGTGTGCAAGATGAAGCCGGAACGGAGTATCTCACCCGCGCCGGTTCTTTCCAGAGAAATGGCCAAGGCTATTTACAAAATGCAGGTGGATTTTATTTGCTGGATGAAACCGGCAAACGCGTTATGATTAAAGGCGGTGCCGGCGAATTGCTGCAAGGTAAAGTGACTACAAAAATCGATTTAACGGCAAACCTCCAGTCAGACAAAACAGCTATTAAAAGAGGGAATGATACAAAAAACGGTGAAATACCTTTCTCTACAACAAATGAAAAAAGTTATCATCTAAAAAAATCTGCTACAGTTTATGACCAGCAGGGTACCGCAGTGAGTGTCGACTTTTATTATACGAAGACTGCCGATAACACATGGGAAATGCGGGCATGCGTAACGACCAATGAAAAAGATGCAAGTGGTAAGCCGGTAGTAAAAGACGTGTTGGACTCTCCGAAAACTTTAATCTTCGATACTGACGGTAATATCAAGTCACCAACGGATCCGTTAACGATCAACGTCCCGAACGTGAACAAAACTTCAGGAGTTGTTACTACATTTCCGGTTACCATCAACATGGCAGGCAAAGATAATAACGGTAAAACCAGTATGACACAGATTGGTGCCAACTTCACATTCGATGCAGAAGCCGACGGTTATGCGCCAGGTACCTATAAAGGTTTCAGTTTTGGAACAAATGGCGAAATACAGGTCAGCTATAGTAATAGTCAGGTACAAACGATCGGCACCGTTGGCCTTTCCACAGTGACAGCGCCTGACTCACTTATTCCTCTTACCGGAACAGTGTTCCAGGCCGTACCGGAAGCCGGCGGTCAAACATTCGGACATCCGGGTGAAGGTACATTCGGCGTTCTAAGAAGTGGTATGTTGGAAGAGTCAAACGCCGATATCGGTGATGAATTGACAGACATGATCGAAGCACAGCGCAATTATACTGCAAACTCGAAAGTGTTCCAGACGGGTTCGGAAGTAATGGATGTTATTGTCAATCTGAAACGATAGGACTAACCTTACTTGAAACCGGCTAAACGGCCGATTACATGAGATAAAAGAAGGCTAAAATGACACTAGGTACAGCACTCTCTACAGCAAGGAATTCACTCAAGACATCGTCTGGACAGATGAGTGTTGTATCCCAGAATATTGGTGGTGCGCGTGACACAAATTATACCCATCGCACCACCCATGTCCAATCCGGAGCCTACGGAATGGTTGGCTCCAAGGTCATCCGCGATGACAATCCGGAACTTCTTGGAAACTACCTTGTCAAGTCAAGTCAATCGGCTGCGGCTGCGGCTATAAATGACGGGGCAACACAGCTCTCGAACATTTATGGTACAAACGACTTTCAAAATTCTCCGTCGCGTTTACTTGATGATTTCAAAAAAGCATTGCAGTTCTATGCCAATAATCCAAGCCAAAGAACAGCCGGTGATGCTGCCATTGACAAGGCAAAAGATCTTGCCAACAGTTTGAATGCCGGTTCCAAGGCAATTGATAAATTACGCACCGATACCGACAGTGAAATCAAGGATTCTGTCGATCACATCAATGATCTTTTAAAGCAATTTCAGCAAGTTGAGAAAGAAATTGTCAATGAAAAAGGTTCGGGTCGTGATGGCTATGCCTATATGGATCAACGCGATGCAATTCTTAAGGAACTGTCTCAGGAAATTGGTATAACCACTGTTACTCATCCCGACGGGACAATGTCGATCTACGGGATGGATGACAGCACGCTTTATGACAAGGTACCGCGTCAGGTTTCATTTTCTCCAAGCGGACCATTAATGGCTGGAAAAGCGGGTAGTCCTGTCCTTGTTGATGGCGTTCCTCTTTCGCATGATGCTTTCAATTCTCCTAACGGGTCTGGAAAGCTTGGTGGTTTGTTGAAGGTTCGTGATGAAATTGCTCCGCAATATCAGAAACAACTTGATGAAGTAGCAAATGCGCTGACCGATATTTTTAAAGGGCCTCCCGCTCTGTTCGAGGGAGGTAACGAAACTAACGTTACCGGAACGGCGGGTAGGATTAGCGTTAATCCGGAATTTGATAGCAATACGGTTGACGGTGGTCCGGAAAAGCTCGGTAAAGATCTTCAGAAACTAGTCGACAATCTGGATAAGCCCCGTAATTTCGGTAAAGATACAGGGCTTGATGATACTCAAAGCATCACGTCTTACAGTAAGCAATCTTTGTCATGGATGGAAGGCGTACGCCAGTCCGCAACTTCGGATAACGAATATAAAAGCACAATGTTCAGCCGTGCGGGCGAAGCTTTGTCTAATGAAACCGGCGTAAACACCGATGATGAAATGGCTCTGATGCTTCAATTAGAGCAGACTTATTCAGCAACTGCGCGTATAATAACGACGGTCGGCAAAATGTTGGATGACTTGATGAGTGCGGTAAGATAGGTGTGAAATGAAAATTAACCCGATTTCTACTTATGTATTGAACAATTCGCAACGCTCGATTGTCTCGCAAGCACAGTCAGAGATTGATGAAGCAAGCTATGAGGCCGCAACACAAAGGATCAGGGATCCCGGCTTGAAGCTTGGTCGCCAGACGGGTCGTTTTGTTGAAAATGAAAATCAAATTTCAACATTGCAAGGATTGAGAGATAGCAACAATTTGGCAGCGCAGCGTATGGCTTCGGCACAAACGGCCTTGCAAAGTCTGGTAGAAGCAAGCAGCAAGGATAAACCCGGTGGTAGCCTTATTCAGTTTAATAAAGCGCTGATGGGCGACAATGTTTCTGCAACTCCGGCAACCATGCAATCTGCTGCACAAACAGCACTCGACTCCTTCGTCTCGGCAATGAATACGAGCTATAATGGCGAATATGTCTTTGGCGGCACCAATACCAGTCAGCCACCGTTCGATTATTATAGGGCGGGGAGCAATACCGGCACGAGCAAAATCGTGCAAGACACGTTCAGAGATTATTTCGGCTTTAATGTGGATGACCCTCAGGTGGCCAATATTTCTGCCGATGACATGAAATCTTTCATCGATGGACCATTCAGTAAACTTTTTGATGATCCGAGTTGGAATACAAATTTTTCACGTGCCCAAGACGGCGAAGTATCAAGACGCATTTCACCCAGCGGCGAAAATGCCGATATTTCGGCAAGCGCCAATGATGAGGGCTTCCGTCATGCCATGAAAAATATGATTCTTGTGGCCGAGTTCGGTAATATCGGGTTATCTTCGGCAGCTCAGGGGGCAATTGCCGATCGCGCACGGGCTTCTTCGAATAACCAATCAACGGGTAGTGCTGTTAACGAGATTATTACGTCGGCATCCAATCTCGGTAATTCGCAAAGTCGTGTCACCAATGCCACTAATCATATTAATGCACAGCTCAGTATTTTGAACCAGACACGCAATGACATGATTGGTGCTGATCCGAGCGAAGCAAGTGCGAAGATGATCCAGCTTCAGAATGTATTACAAATTTCATACACTATGACAGCTCGTATCAGCAAAATGACATTGGCCAATTATATTTAAATTAATCCTTATGGGTTAAATAATACGGATGTAATATCTGGGGAATTTTGATGTATCAGATGCGGTACGAAGATGTAATGGAAGACGATCAGATGGGTGCTCGCGAGCGCGAGAGTATTTTGTTTGATCGTTGTATAAAAATGCTGCGTGCTGCCCAGAAGGCCGGGCCAAGCACTCGCGAGACATATGAAGCGGTAGCATTTACACGTAAATTATGGATTATTTTAATTGAAGACCTGGGGCTGGCGGAAAATGCACTGCCGACAGAACTTAAGGCATCTCTGATTTCTATCGGTTTCTTTATTTTGAAAGAAATCCAGAGATTGGAGAATGGGGAAACAGCAGACTTTGATGCTTTGGTGGAAATCTCTGAATCCATCAGAGACGGTCTTGCTACAAATCCGGAGAAAAGTGAAAATGACTGATAAGACGATGCATATAACATTACGGCCAAATGAAAAGTTTTACCTGAACGGCGCTGTATTACGGCCCGATCGTAAGGTAACTTTGGAGCTCTTGAATGATGCGACCTTTCTTCTTGAAGCCCATGTAATGCAAGCGGAAGATACAAATACACCGTTAAAGCAGCTTTATTTTACTGCACAGGTGATGCTGATCGATCCCGATACAGCCGACAAGACAGTGATGATTTTCATTGAAATGCTTGGCAAAATGCTCCGCACTTACAATGATCCGATCATTCTGGAAGGTCTGCGCAAATGCATTGATTTGACCGAACAAGATAAGATTTTTGACGTTTTGAAAGTCATTCGCGGATTGTTCGATAGAGAAGCAACCATAATGGGCAAAAAGCCTGCGGTTGAAAAGGAACAAAAAACCGCCTGATGTTAGGAGAAAGTTCATGACCATAAGTGCTGTAGACAATAATACATCAAGCCTTATGAAATATACTCCGGCAACCAATTCGGCTGCCGGAAAGTCCGCCGCAGCAACATCCAACTTTGCTTCAGAAACGCAAGCAGCTTCCGACAAGGATAATACGTCGAAGACAAATACAAATGCTTCGACGAATACTTCGACATCATCAACAACGTCTTCGACTTCCGGTACGAGTAGCACAAACTCTTCCGAGAATACCACTGGAAGCACCAGTACAACTACCAAGACGCCGAATGCAGATTATAACACTTTTATCAAGTTGCTTATTGCCCAGATGAAAAATCAGGATCCGACCAAACCAATGGATTCGACGGAATTTGTTTCACAATTGGCAAGTTTTTCGGCTGTCGAGCAGCAACAGCAGACAA
>CAMLLT010000062.1 GCA_946480935.1 uncultured Bartonella sp.
GTACAGTCTTTATACCAGCCCGCAATTCTTCTGCGATATAGGCGGCTGTATAGAGTGCCAAACCGATAAATCCGTATATAAACTCGTATGACGGCCAATTTAACGTAAGTGGACCGAAAACCCATTGATGTGCATCCAGTAACCAAAATCTGATGCTGTCCGGTACAAAACGGCTGACCCCGAAGTACCAAAAGAAAAGTTGGACCAGCAATGGTGTATTTCGGAAAATCGCTATGTAAGCTTTGGAAAAAGTATTGAAAGGCCAAAACGGGCTAATGCGCATGCTGCATAAGACGGCACCAAGTAATGAGGCGGCAATACATGAAAGAATAGTAAGGGCAATGGTTACCTGATAACCGTTCCATATCCAGCCTAAATACTCGTGTGACAGCATATGCTCTACTCAAAAGTCTTGCGTATAAATTTTGTTCTTGGAACAGACAAAAGAGCCGATTGTGCCGGCTCCTTCGAAAAAGTTTTATGTCGGATGAAGCGAATTATTGTTTATCGCCAATCTTGAACAATCTGGGAAGCGGAGTTTTGCTATCGGGGCCGAACCATTTATTGTAAATTGTTTCCGCTTTTCCTGTCTTTTCCAAATCCAGCAGAGTTTCATTGACAACAGTAACAAGTGCAGTTTCACCCTTGGGTGCTGCTGCTGCCATGTAATCATTGGAAATGGAGAACGCTGACACCTCATATTGATCTTTGTCTGGGACATTTGCCAATAAACCGACAAGTTTCGGACCATCTTGCGTGATGGCTTGCACATTGCCGTTTCGCAACGCAGCAAAAGCGAATGGCGTGTCATCGTAAGTAATGATTGTTGCTGTCGGAAACAAATTTTTCAGATTGATTTCATTGGTTGTGCCTTTATCTGCTCCTATGCGCAAATTTGCCAGTTGGTCAGCTGATTTTAAAAACCCTTTTTTGGCAATAAATTGTTGACCTGAAGCAAAATAGGGAATGGAAAAATCAACCTGCTGGGCGCGCTCTGGAGTGACCGTAAAATTTGCCACAACCAAATCCACCTGACCTGAAGTCAAAAGAGGTATGCGGTTTGCTGGATTGGTTGGATGAATTTCCAATTTGACACCAATTTTGTCAGCAATAGCTTGGGCAAAATCAACATCAAGTCCGGTGATCTGTTTTGTTTTTTCATCAACAAAACCAAACGGTGGATTGCTATCAAAAGATGCAACTTTTAGAACGCCAGCTTTTTTTATATCGTCAAGACGATCAGCATATGCGGCGCTAGTAAAAAGCACAAGAACTGCAGCCAATAATGTGGAAAAATAACGCTTCATGATGATCCTCTTCATGGTATCTGGAATGAGGTTTTCATTTTCTCCATTTTCAGCGCTAAGATAAGGAATATATTGCTAACCTAGTTGTTACAATTAGAAAAAGTTTTTATAAAATGAATGTTTTTAGGTTATACAAACCTAACCGTATTGCTACTGTTATTTTTGCAAAATTATGCTGTTTGAGGTGGCTCTGTTTGCCGGAACAATGTGAAGCATTTTGTTTAATCTCCCATCGTCACTGGTGTCAGCGCTTTGCTGTGCAGTTAATTGACTATCATCCCGTTATGCAATGAATGTGGGGGGATGATCAATGCGCACACTGGCCTCGGCGAAGTTCTTATCGACTCGGCAATATTCTTATAGACGTAGAGATAAACTATCTCATATATAAGTGCTCAAAAAAATGCTGTTTGCTCAAGCGCCCTTGCTAGCTATCGCGAAGGCAATAAACACAAATCCTGTTAGTCACTTTCAAAATTGAACGCGTATGAGTCCAATTTAACAAATATTGAAATATAAACATTTCTTTATATCCAGTTGACGATTACTTTGTCTTGTGTCAAACGGTAAATGTCGTGGTTCTCTATTTTTTAAAAATGGAGCTAAGAGGGAATTCGGTGAAGATATTTTCCGGTGCCGAAGCTGCCCCCGCAACTGTGAACGGCGAGCCGATATTGACAAAACCACTGGAATGATTTCCGGGAAGGTAGATAAAGGTGTTGACCCGTAAGCCAGGAGACCTGCCGCGACAAATATTGTCCACGGGCGGGGTGTCCCGGTTAGGTGCTTATGGAGATCGGTCGATCTCTTGGGTGTCTTCGTGCCCTTCGCTCCCTTATTAAGGGTAGTAAAATGACTTCACATATAATCAAATCTGCATCGTTGGGTTTTCCTCGCATCGGTGCGAAACGGGAATTAAAAACAGCTCTCGAACAGTTCTGGAAAGGTAATATTTCCAAGGACGACCTACTAAAAACCGCCGCTGATTTAAGAAAAAGGCATTGGAAACTGCAAAAAGACAAAGGAATTGACGTTATACCGTCGAATGATTTTTCTTTGTATGACCATGTCCTTGATACGGCCATTATGGTTGGTGCCATTCCTGCCGAATATCAGGCCAATGGCGAAAATAATGATATTTTAGAAACCTATTTTGCAATGGCGCGCGGCCGCGAAGGCAACAATGATTGCGGGTGCGGAAATCATCACATTGATAGTGAAATCAAGGCACTGGAAATGACAAAGTGGTTTGATACGAATTATCATTATATCGTCCCTGAAATAAGCGCCAAACAAAGCTTCAAGCTCCAATCGGAGAAACTTATCACAGAGTTTCTCGAAGCAAAGGCTGAAGGCATTGTGACAAGGCCTGTTCTTCTCGGACCCGTAACTTTTCTACTGCTGTCGAAATGCCGTAAAGATGACATTGAACCATTATCATTGCTTTCCCGACTTCTGCCGGTTTATCAGGATATTCTGGCGCAGTTGAAATCTGTCGGTTGCCCTTGGGTGCAAATTGATGAACCCATCCTCGTGACGGATCTCAATGCCAATCAGAAATCCGCCTTTGACTATGCTTATAAAATTCTTGGCGACACGGAAAAATTTCCAAGCATTATGCTGACCAGTTATTTTGGAGATGTCGGCGATAACCTTAAAACTGTTTTGTCTTTGCCGGTTAAGGGCTATCACATTGATCTTGTTCGCGGAAAAAAACAGCTTGAAGCCTTTACCTCGAACATCCGACCTCAACAGACGCTTTCGCTCGGCGTCATTGATGGGCGTAACATCTGGCGTAGCGATCTCAGTGCTTTGATTGACTGGCTCAAACCGGTTGTTGAAAAACTGGGAACAGAGCGCATTCAGATTGCCACATCCTGTTCTCTGCTTCATGTTCCGATCGATCTTGATCTTGAAGTCAATCTCGATGACGAGTTGAAATCATGGCTTTCCTTTGCCAGCCAGAAACTTGATGAACTCCATATTCTTTGTCAGGCATTATCGGGTAATGCGGCCGCTGTGACTGAAAAACTCACCGCTAATAAAGCAGCATTAAACGAAAGAAAATCATCAAAACGCATCCGCAATGACCTTGTTCAAAAACAGCTTGAAACTGTTAAAAAAGAGAGAGCACGTCGGGCATCTCACTACTCGACAAGGCATGAAAAACAAAAAGCTATTCTGAATTTGCCTCCTTTTCCAACAACGACAATCGGATCTTTTCCCCAATCATCTGATGTTCGTAAAGCACGTTCGGATTATACAAAGGGAGTAATTGATAAAGCAGCTTACGAGAGCTTTATTACCATGCGGATCCACGAAGCGATCAAGTGGCAGGAAGAGGTCGGGCTTGATGTTCTGGTGCATGGTGAATTTGAACGCAACGACATGGTTCAGTATTTTGGCGAACAATTGGAAGGCTTTACTTTTACCCGACACGGTTGGGTACAAAGTTATGGCTCGCGTTGCGTCCGTCCACCCGTCATTTTCGGGGATGTTTTCCGCCTGAGGCCGATGACCGTCAAATGGTGGCAAATTGCACAATCCTTTACCTCGAAGATTGTGAAGGCTATGCTAACCGGGCCTGTTACCATTCTGAATTGGTCATTCGTCAGGGATGATCAACCGCGAGAAGATACATGTCGGCAAATTGCCTTGGCAATTCGCAATGAAGTTGAAGATCTTGAAAAGGCTGGCGCTAAAATTATCCAGATTGATGAGGCAGCCTTACGGGAAGGATTGCCACTCAAGGAAAAGGATAAAGCTTATTATCTTGAATGGGCTGTTGAATGCTTTCGCCTATGTCAAAGTACTGTGAAAGACAGTACCCAGATCCATACCCATATGTGCTATTCGGAGTTTAATGATATCATTGCCGCAATTGCCGATATGGATGCTGATGTTATTTCTATAGAAACGTCGCGCTCCAAGATGGAGCTTCTTGATGTCTTCAAGCAATTCAAATATCCCAATGAAATTGGTCCTGGAGTCTATGATATCCATTCACCGCGTGTACCTTCTACAGCAGAAATCCTCGAGCTTCTTGGATATGCGCTGCAACGTTTGGAGGCGAGACAGCTTTGGGTTAATCCTGATTGCGGGTTAAAAACGCGACAGTGGGAGGAAGTGAAACCTGCCATTGCAAATATGGTTACCGCTGCCAAAACGTTGAGAAAGACAATTATGGTTTAACCGGCAGTGCGAAAAGGTTTTGGCACTTCTTCTAATGCCATGCCTTAACTTATGTTAGTCATAGGATTTACGAGTTTAGGAGCACCGGTCCTATCGGACCTGTGCTCCGACTTTTTAATCGGGAAAATACGTAAACAACCTGACACCTAGGCAAAGTGTCTTTGGACTGCCCCCATTCGGTGACTTTATTCATGACTGTTTAATCCGTTAAGCCTGCAACAATAGGACCGTATCCGGAACGCCCAATGTCTGCCTCAAGCGGTTCGGCGCAAAATGTCTTTGCCAAGTTCATCATCTTCATCCTCGGTGGCAATCGTGTGCACATTGATGTCGCTGACAAAAAAACTTTTTCAGTTGCATAACCGGTTTTTTTCAACAGATAGGCCATAGCTTTTGCAATAGCGGTTTTGGTTTTAAGTCGATTGGAAAAATGTTTTTTAAAAAATACGTTAGCTATAATCTGAAAAACTGATAGTAGTCTCAAGCGAAAGAACGTTTTGCCAATCGCTATTGTCACGGCAAGAAAGCGAGAAAATGTTCAAGGGAAGATATGACCTTCGGCATATTTGACAGCCTTGCCGCCAATGCGTGCAGAAACGAGTTTTCCGTTTTCGACATACCATTCGAGACGAAGTTTCGATACGCGATTCATCTCCATTCCCTGCTCGAGCCAAATGTCTTTTTTGCCATCCAACGGGTGATCAAAATGTTGGACAACACCGCAAAATGCAGATGCTGCCGAGCCGGTTGCGGCATCTTCCGAACCATCCGGACGAAACATACGCACATGAAAAGCACTCTGGAACAACTGGGTTTCCCGGCTATAGAGGTAAAATGAAGGTGTCTTGACGTTAAGCTTGTCGAAGTTCTCCATAATATAAACGGGATCAGGCGATGCACTGGCAACAGTTTTCAGATTGCGCAAGGGCACAAAAAAGAATGGAACGCCTGCTGTCCAAAGCGAGGGAACATGATTTTCAAACCCTATTTCTTTGCTTTCAAGGCCGAATGCTGCTGCAAAAATTTCTTTCGGTGTATCCATCGGAAGTTGTTCGGGCAATTTGGGAAGATCAAATTCGGCAAAAGCGACTTTTTCACTCAAATCAACCACAGCACGGATAATTCCGACTTTCTCCTCAAGAATAATAAGTGAATCATTACGGCAATTGTTTTTTATATTTTTCCGTGCGAGGGATACGGCGGCTCCGACAGTCGGATGACCGGCAAATGACATTTCTCCATCAGGTTTGAAAATTCGCAAATTGGCGACATGTTTTTCATCTTTCGGCGGATTGACGAAAACCGTTTCCGACAAATTGAATTCACGCGCGATAGATTGCATCTGTTGATCGGTCAAACCGTCTGACTCATGCACAATTGCTACAGGATTGCCCGAGAGAACCGTGTCACTGAATACGTCGTAAACTTCAAAAAAACGACCCTGATACGCCACGGTGCCGATTCCCCTTTTGCAATAAAGCTCATTTATAATATAAAACTTTTCCACTCTATGCTTATGATGAAACAAGTCCATATGTAAAGTTTCATTATGCTAAAAATAAAAGGACACAGCCTTGAGGCTGCATCCTTTCTGTTAAAACGTCTCGTCACACAACAAACAATTGTGTCGAAAAGTTTTATTCTTTTCGCCGGATATGAAGTTTTAAAAAATTATTTGGTATCGGCACTCAAAGTCAATTTCGACACGCCAACAGCAATATTGGCTCCCTCATGAGCTTCAACACTCACCGGTTGCAACGAGAACGCTTTGTTATCGCCAACAAGTATGTTGGCTCCACCACCAACACCGGCAGCGGCGTCGACACTTACCCCCTCATATTTACCCACAAGAATTCCGGACTTGTATGCGTCTTTACTTGCCGCCATGACCATCCACGACAATTGTCCGGCACCTGCTTTACCAATATCGATGCCGAGCTGTTCAATCTTGCCGACATATTTGTCTGTCTCGGCTCCTTTGTCATTGGGTTGGAAAACACAGGTGAGCTTTTCTGTCGCTTTGAAGATATGTCCTTCGGCGCCCTGTCCGGTACAGACAAGCACTCCGATTGTGACTTTGTCATCCGCAAATGCTCCCGAGGCACTCAAACAAGCGCTACCGCCCACGACCCCGGCAATAACAATATTTCTCAAAAAATGTGACATTATAATTGATCCTTCTCTACTAACCATTCCAAATTTGGCGTATATTAAAAAAATTACAAGTTGCCTGAAGAGAAGTTTTGAAGAGTACCATTGAATTCTTATAACTTACGATACGAAACGTGATCGCTATGATTCAATTTATTCAGAATTCTTTAAGGTTTTTACGAGGAAGGCCATGAATTTCCGGTTACCTGAATTATTTGTTATACCTTTGTTCTTATCCACGCCGCTTGCTATAAACGCCGGTGCAGTCGAGTTGAACAGTCCTTTGGCCCCTATAGTCCGCCCGCAAAATGCCCCGCTTCCTCACTCGAATTATGAAGTTCCAAAACCGAACCGTAATTATAAACCGGAGCTGACACATCCTTCCGGCCCCACATATAAATTGGATACCGGCCCAGATATAAATCATCAGCAATGGTGTAGCGATCGTTATAAAAGCTATCGTTCATCGGATGATACTTATATAGATCGGGGCGGCGTTCGCCAGACCTGCAAGTCGCCTTTTCCCAAATAAATCATTTATACAAACGGGACGCGCTTTGATGTGCGCTCTATCCGGCGGTCGGTCGTTCATCTACCAGCCGGACAAGATGATCGTTATCATATCAATGATATTTTTGTTCGTCTGCCAATTTCGACCAAAGGGCAATTGCAAATGATGTTTGTAACATTGTCTGCACTTACCCGTCTTTTAAATAGCAATCAGGAAAAATCTTTTGTCGCAGTCAACCGGGCTTTTCCGGCCTTGCTCCAAACATTGGCTTGCCGATTATGTCCAGTAAAATATGCGGTCAAACTGGATAATCTTTGGGCAGCCCGACAAAGTCATAAGCGGAGTTTCTCGAAACAGATAATGAAACAATTGACCTAAATGGTTCAAAAACAAACCTGACACCACAGCGCCCGAGCCGGTGTGTTGATCGACAGTTAAAAGCCGATTATCGCAATTGTTGATTTTCTATACATATCAAAAGAAAAAGGGCTGACATCTTCAGCCCTTTTTCCGAATTTGGACTACAAAAACGCGTGATTAGTTGCGTGTTTTATCGACCAATGCGTTCGATTTGATCCACGGCATCATCTCGCGCAATTTGCCACCAATTTGTTCAAGCTGATGGCCATCATTAATGCGGCGGATTGCTTTGAAGCGAACAGCGCCGGATTTATATTCCTGCATCCAATTGGAGCAGAAGGTACCGTCCTGAATGTCTTTCAGAACACGCTTCATATTGGCCTTGACTTCATCATTGATGATGCGCGGACCACTGACATATTCACCCCATTCGGCAGTGTTGGAAATCGAGTAGTTCATATTGGCAATACCACCTTCATAGATGAGGTCAACAATGAGCTTCATTTCGTGGCAGCATTCAAAGTAAGCCATTTCAGGTGCATAACCGGCTTCAACGAGAGTTTCAAAACCCGAACGGATAAGGTTGACCAAACCACCGCAAAGGACGACTTGCTCGCCAAAGAGATCGGTTTCGGTCTCTTCCTTGAAGGTTGTTTCAATAACGCCGGAGCGACCTGCACCAATTCCGCAAGCGTAAGAGAGCGCCAGATCATGCGCATTGCCTGTAGCATCGTGACCAACAGCAATAAGGCTCGGAACACCACCACCGCGCTGATATTCGCTGCGCACTGTATGGCCAGGACCTTTAGGAGCAATCATAATGACATCCACTGTCTTTTTCGGTTCGATCAAACCGAAGTGGATGTTCAAACCATGAGCAAATGCGATTGCAGCGCCGTCGCGCAAATTATTGGCAATCTGGTCTTTAAAAATGTCGGCCTGCAACTCGTCTGGAGTAACCATCATAATCAGGTCAGCCCATTTGGCTGCCTCGGCAACGGTCACAACTTCGAATCCATCTGCCTCAGCTTTTTTAGCAGTTGCAGACCCCGGACGAAGAGCAATTTTAATTTCCTTCACACCTGAATCTTTCAGATTCAATGCATGGGCGCGGCCTTGAGAGCCATAGCCGATAACCCCGACTTTTTTGGATTTTATCAGGTTTACATCTGCATCACGATCATAATAAACACGCATAGAAAACTCCCTTAGATTTGCGTTTCATCTGTTTTATTCATATTTTTATGCCCGAAAAGAGCAAAAAATTGCCTTGTCGCCGTGCGCGCTTCACGAATGATCTCTTCATCATCCATGTGAAAATCGTCACCCAGCAATTTACGTATCTGGACATCACGAACAACCAGTCCGAAAAAGGTCCGGAATGCATTATCGAGATTGTCCACTTGCAAAAGTCCGCAATCGCGACCGATTTCCAAAATCGGTTTCAATCGACGCGCCATTGCATAGGGCCCACGATAAAGCACAATATTACCAAGATTGTTTTTGTCCGTACCGGCCTGACTGACTGCAAGCCGGTTAAGCGCAATCGAGGTTGGCGAGGTTAAAACCATCAACCAATCGCGCGCAAAATGTTCAAGACTGTTAAAAAGTGTTTGTTCATCAACCGCTTCACGACTGATCGGCACTGCGCGAACCCGTGAAGCCTGCCACTCGACCATTGCTTCGAGAAATGTATTGCGATCGCCGAACCACTTGTAAAGCGTTTCTTTCGAGCAACTGGCCGCCTTCGCGACTTTCGACATTGTCAATGCCAAATGGTCTTTGACAAGCAATTGCAATGCTGCATCCAGAACGTCCTTCTGACGATCTGTCAAATTATTGACCAGAGCATTTGTCGACTGTTGCATGTTCGCTATTTTCATTTTCGTCTGCGTACCGTACCGTACGGTTCGTAACCATGCTACGAGAAATTGGCAATATCAAGTATTATTTTTGGTAAAAATTTCTTTTTTGTTTTGAATAGGATTTGTCAGGGTGATTTTACCGGCTTTGCTGCCTTTTGGATCATGAACAAAGCCGGTACCAAACAGCAAATTTTGTCTCTCAAACGGTAATCTGGGTTCCGATTTCCACAACCCGACCGGTTGGAATCTGGAAATATTCGGTTGCATCGGCGGCGGTTCTGGCAAGGAAAATATAGAATTTATCCTGCCACATCGGCATATCGGATTTGGCCGCAGGTTTGATCGAACGACGGGAAACAAAGAACGATGTCGTCATAATATCGAATTTCCAGCCGAGTTTGCGACATATTGCCAAAGCCTTCGGTATATTCGGTTGTTCCATGTAACCGAACGTTAAAGTAACTTGCATGAAACGTTCATTAAATTGGGAAACACGGGCACGATCTACTGATGGTACACGTGGCGTTGAAGCCGTATTCACCGTCAATATCACATTATTTTCATGCAAAACTTTATAATGTTTGAGGCTGTGCATCAAAGCACTGGGGGCGCTTTTCGGATCGCTCGTCAAAAAGACCGCTGTGCCCGGCACGATAATAGGCGGCTTTTCCGCCATTTTATTAACAATCAGATCAAGCGGTACCTCGGCCTTGCGGGTTTTCTTGAACAAATGCCGGCTGCCTCGAACCCATGTCCACATGATGAGCACAACACTAAAGGCAAGCCCCACCGATACCCAGCCGCCTTCATGGATTTTAACGAGATTGGCACTGAAGAAAAGAAGATCAAGACACAGAAACGCCAGCGTCGGCACGAGACACAAAGCAAGGCTCCACTTCCAGATGCGTTTCATGACAATGAAAAGCAAAGATGTTGTCACAATCATATTGCCGGTAACCGAAATGCCATAAGCGGCTGCCAGATTGGACGATTTTTCAAAGCCGATCACAAGACAAATAACAATCACGGCAAGAAGCAGATTAACCCGCGGCATATAGATTTGTCCGAGATTCTTTTCCGAAGTGTGCAAAATTTCAAGTCGCGGCAAAATATTGAGCTGGACAGCCTGACGTGCCATGGAAAAAGCACCTGTTATGACCGCCTGGGAGGCGATCACTGTTGCCATAGTTGCAAGCACAATCATCGGGATGAGCGACCATTCCGGCAACATTTGATAAAAAGGATTAATTGTGTTGCGGCCATGAGAAAGAATAAAGGCCCCCTGCCCCAAATAATTGAGAACAAGGCAAGGAAATACTATCCACAGCCAGGCTGCAACGATTGGCCGACGTCCGAAATGACCAAGATCGGCATAAAGTGCTTCAGCGCCGGTCACCGCAAGAAATACCGCTCCAACTGCCGCAAATGATGTCGCCGGATTGCTGATAATATAGGAAATGGCATACCAGGGGAATAATGATTTCAGAATCGTCAAATCATCAAATATATGGAAAAGTCCGAAACCGCCTAAAGCCAAAAACCAGACCAGTGTTATCGGACCGAAGACAATGGCAACCTTGCCTGTGCCAAATCGTTGCACTGCGAAAAGTGCCACCAGAATGACAAGTGTGAGCGGCACGATAAAAGGCTCGAGATCAGGAGCAACAACCTCCATACCTTCAACTGCCGACAACACAGAGACAGCCGGCGTAATGACGGCATCACCGAAAAACAGGGAAGCACCGAGAATCCCGATTCCCAACGCCCAACCACCTTTTCTACGAAAGGTCGAGCGGGCGAGCGCCATAAGGGAGAGAATGCCACCTTCGCCGTTATTGTCGGCACGCAAAA
>CAMLLT010000063.1 GCA_946480935.1 uncultured Bartonella sp.
GTTTGTTAGGGAATCAATTTTATCTTCAAGAGACATTATTCAACCTTTCATTCCATATCATAATGTTAAAGTAATTTGACATTATCAACCTTTTTCAATATGTCAATAGACGTTTACAAAACGGAAAAAAACCAATGAAGCAAGACAGCCCTACCGAATTTGAACGGTTTCTATTATCGGCATTACCGCAATATGAGTCGCCAATTAAAATAGGTCGTATTAACAATCGGAAACTATCAAGAGCTTTAAAAATTTCCCGCCCGACATTGCACAAATCATTAAAAAACGGAAAGATCAGGGGTAAATATGTTAATCGGCTTTGTCGCATTTCAGGCAACAGATTAACACAAAAAAAACTGTTACCATTCATCATTTTTGATTAATAAATTTTATTATAAGCGGCGGAATTGAAATGATTGATAAAAACGTCTCCTTGCTGGTGGAAGAAGGGTTCTCGATAATACTCGAACACCCCCGCAGCAAGAAACCTATAAGAAAGGGCTGGACTACAATTCCGTTTGAAACCGTCGGCGAGTTAAACAAGCAATACAAAAAAGGCATGAATTATGCTGTGAGGCTTGGACTTAACACAAAAATCGACAGTGGCTATCTTCACGTCATTGATATTGATATTAAAAGCAAGCGTTACAGAAATGACGCGTTAAAAGCTTTAAAAAAAGTCATCCAGAATGTAGACACAACACAATATCCGCTTGCTGAATCCGGCTCCGGAAATGGTTCTTCGCATCTATATTTTCTGCTTAAAGAACCCCACCCATACAAGATGTTGTGTGAAAGCAAAGAAACTGTCACCGGAATTGACGGAAAAGTTAAACATGCATGGCGTATTGAGCTTCTAGGCAACAACAAAGCGGTAACAATACCGCCCTCAATACATCCAGATACGCTAAAAGCCTATAGATGGGTGAGATTTCCCCATAATATCCCGTTTTTTCCAGAAAATATCATAAAAGACATCTATAAACCCAAACCCGTAAGCAATGATGTCGATATTAGCGAAAAATACGTCGGTTTGACCATTGAAGAAGCCCGTGACATCATTTTTGACCTACAAGACTTGGCAGACTCGCGTGATACGTGGGTTGAAGTCGGAATGGCCTTAAAATTAGAGTTTTCCAACGGTTCGGAACAAGATTTAGAAGCTGCATGGGATTTATTCGACGAATGGTCGAAAAACGGGCAGGGATACGACGAATACAACAACCGGCTGCAATGGGACTCATTCAAAAACCAGCGCGACAAGCTCGTTTCAATGAGATCTCTTATAGCTCAAAGAAATGATCGAGAGCTTTATAAACAATTAACCTCATTTGAGCCTGAACAAGAGATTATTGTTGAAAATGTTGACGGCGAACATTTCAATCCTTTCAAGTACTTAGCAGAAGAAGGCGTACCTGAAAGGCTCCTTCAAATTCCGGGCCACCTACAGTATTTTGTGGACTGGTATAACAAGTCTTCAAAGCAGGTGCAGCCACAGTTTGCAGTGCAGTCCGCGCTCGCTTTAGGCTCGGTTGTTTTAAGCCGTTTATGGAAAACAAACCAAGACAACTTCACAAGCCTATATCTTTTGAATATTGCCCCGACTTCATCCGGTAAAGAGCACGTCAAAAAGACGATTGATACCGTTCTAAGTGAAGCTGGCTATTCGGATATGATCGGGCCAAAGACTTATTCATCAGAAGCAGGCGTTTTATCGGCATTAAAGATAAAACCACGTCACATCTCGATCACCGACGAGTTTGCACGGTATTTAGCGTCAACCAGATCAACGGGTAACGTTAATAAGCAAGACATGCAGTCCGTTCTTATGGAAGTGTTCGGGCGATTAGACGGAATGCTTACCGGCATTGGCTATTCAACAAGGGGCATGAACGCAGACCAAATCAAGGATATGGTCAACTCCAAAGTTTATAACCCTGCGATCACCCTCATGGGCATGACAACGCCTGATAACTTCTATAAGGCAATTTCCTCTTCGGATGTCATGGATGGCTTCCTGAACCGCTTCCTGATCGTCGAAAGTAAACTCTGTCGACAGATTGATCGGGATACCAAGCTCACAGAAGTACCAGAAGAGCTTATCAGGTGGATAAAAGCTAAAGGATGTGGAAAACCACCCGAAACAGATACACTCGACGCGCTGGCCTCCATATCGGATGCAAGCAGCGAACCTGCAATAACCGTTATACCGTTTGACAGTGAAGCAGAAGAGCTTCTCAAACAAATGGCTCGCGAGAAAATCCACCTCATGGATGCGGCAGAAGCAAACGGCCTTGCAGAATTGTTCGGCAGAAGCCGCGAGATCGCAATGCGCATATCGCTTATTATCGCATTGAGCTGCGGGCATGACAAAGTCATGAAGCGAGATCTCTTATGGGCACGAGACTACGTTTACTATTACCACAAACAAATGGCTAAGAAGTTTGCAAACCGTCTAAGCGAAAATTCAGACGATCAGACGATCATTGCAATCTTGAAAACGATTGACATTCATGAACGTTCTAAACATCGCGGAATGCCTGAATCCAAAATATCCGAAAATTGTGCAAGCTTCCGGAAGATGAAAACGTATAATCGTGAAGAGATCATAACACGAATGTTGCGAGACCAACTTATAACGCTTGAAGAGGGTACGCCAAATACACGCGGGCCAATGTCTCGTAAATATATTTTAACCAAATTAGGCATCCGACGAATAAAATTATAACCCGAACAAAGGCGCACAAGATGCGCCTTTTTTATTGCCTATTAGAAAATCATTTTTTAGCTATAAAAAAACTTTTCGGTGATAGCTGAAATATCACCGAACAATTGATTTTCCTGAAAACCCCTGTTTTTTGAAATCTGATTTCCAAATTAAATTATTTTAGAAATATTTTTTCAGTAAAAACCAGGTATTCAGGAATATTTTTCTAACGCATAGCTATTTTATAGAAACCGTTCGGTGTTTCCTGTGTGGCTAGGCCAATACGAAGGGAAATCCATACGAAAAGAAGGTCAAAATAGGGTTTTCATAGCAAGTGTATCAAAGAGCACCGAACGGTTTCTATAAAATAGCTATAGAGAAGAAATAATTATTATAAAAATATATATTATTAAAATTTTATTTCTATATATTTATTTTTTAGAAATATTTTTTCATTTTTATGCCCTTTTCAGGAAAATCAATTGTTCGGTGATATTTCAGCTATCACCGAACAATTAAATTCAACTGCTCATAACACATTGAGATATATAGATTTTTCCGAAAAAAACTATTCGGTGGTTGTTCGGTGATCGCCGAACGGTTTCCGAAAAATTTCAAAAATTTTATTTTATTGTTCGGTGCTTTTTTGCCAATCACCGAACGATCACCGAACGGTTTCGGGCCATTTTCAGAAAAAAAATTATTCTAATACCACACGGTTCAAAAGAAATAATTTTCTAATGTCTTCCAGATAAAAAATTTCAAAATTTTTCCAAAAAATTCTTAGGAGGCGCGCTCGGAGGCCGACCGCGATCGACAAAACCGCTAGGAAGGAACCGAAGCCAATACGCTATATTTGTTATGACTTGCCACCACTAGGGGCGTGGTGCAAAGCGACCACCGCGCCGCGTCATAGTTGACATGATTAAACGCTTTCTATATTTATAGACAACACACGGGAGTCATTTGCAGAACAATCAACACACTTTAACCAATTGGCACGCATCACAATGCACACGCTTGCAACGCATCCAATACTTGAAAGGCTGTTGAATTGAATCCTCAAAATGAATCCAAAACGAATCCGATTATCATGATGAAAGGTTGATTCAATGTTTGTTCAATTGTGTAAAAATAACGGCCGTTATTGGTTTATAGTTTACAAAAACGGGAGTCCGGCTTGCGTGAGTCATGCTGAAAACTCATTTCATGAGGCAATCAACAGCTTGGCAGGTGGTGACGATTACCAGCCTCTCAAGGGTAACTATAAAAAACATGAGACTCGTTATTGGCTTAACATGAACGAGCTAAGGGATTGCAGTTTTTTCCGGTGGTCTTTTGGCTTTTATGACTTTACACTATTCAAGAATCAAACTCACTATTTGGAATCGATTCCATATTCGAAGGCTATTCGAGACTTGACCGATTACATTCCGAATGACTTTGAGTCTCATATCTACACAGGACTCAGCGCGTCTGGAATGGGTAAGGCTATTCAACTCGCTAATCAAGACGAAACGGGCGCGCATCTGGATGCTGTGAGGAACGACCTGATTGTGAACAACGAGTCAATCATTCGCAACGGCTTTTATAAGAATGCTTTAATCGACCGCCATGATTATGACTTTGGTTTATTAGAACGCCTTCAATACTGCACAATCAGAACGTTTCAACAGTCCGAGACTTTCGGCTATGAGGTCTTAAGCTTTCATAGCCGAACAATTGAAAAGGGATTCGATAGTCATGCGGATGCAATGAAGGCCGCAATCGGGGCGGATTATGCTATCTATTTTTAAATAAATAGCATAAATATAGTTGACTCCCTTGCCATTCTTAGCTATATTAAAGCTATAAAGAAACTTAGGGAGTCTTAAAAATGTTTACAACTGTTCAAAACCTTAGAGTCGGCGCGCTGGAATCAAATGGCACGCCGTTTTATTTTGTTGTATACCGTTCAGCATCTGGAACGCATCACGTTGCAATCAATATCAATTCAGAGCTATTCACCTGCACAGAGCAAGGCGATTACAATATGCAAGAGGTTGCAATTGAAGAGGCTATCAAATACGCCGGATTGGTAGGGGTGACAGTGCATGACATTGTTGACAATTGGCAGCCGCTTTTTACCAATAGACCCAATTCAAAACATGCAATTCAAGACCTTAGAGTCGGCGCGATTGTAGAGAAAGGCAGGCCGTTTTATTTTGCAGCCTATGAGACACGCAAGGGCGGAGTCGCTAGAGTTTGGGACTCTAATTCGAGCTATGAGGCAAAACATGAGGCTTATTTGAAGGCTATAATAGACGTTATTGATGCGGCTAATCTTACCGAATTTTTCCCATACGACCTCTATAAAAATAGCGGGGGTCTTATTGAATAAAGGGAGTTAATGAAATGAGCACTATAGAAGACATTAGAGCGGGCGCGTTTATTGCCGACGGCGTTCGCTACAGCTTTCTATCATGGGCACAATCGGGCGTTGTTACCGTTGTTATTCGTACCGGTTCGAAAGTGACCACAGCTAAGGCGGGCGGCTATGGTTATGATAAGCTAATTATTGCAATTGAAGAGGTTATCAAAAAAGCCGGATTAGAAAACAGCTTAAACGCTTCTAAGGTTTTAAGTGAAACCAATAACATTTTTCCACCTTCTAAGGTGTTGATAGAAACCGACCGCGCTTTTTCAAGGGAGCCTAACAAATGAAACAGAATCAAACGCTAATGCTTGCAACAATGGAACTTAATGACACGCAATTCACAATCCTAGCCTATGAAAACGACAGCGGGGCTTATGCGTTTTTTAAAAGCGATTCCGAAACTTACGAGATGAAAGCCCTTTATATTCGGGATGCATTACAGCGGGGAGTCTCAAGAATAACAATGAACGACAATGAAGACTATTGCGACGATATTGCAGACTCAATTTTTGACGCATTTTCGGAGGTTTCGATTCATGTTTAAAAAGCTAGGGCAAAACGGTTGCAAAGTTGTGTTTTACGACAAGGGCGGCCGGTATTTTTGGGAGGTCTCAAAGGGTGGAGTCCGTGTCGTTTCTGAACCGTTCGAGACTCTGCATTTTTGCATTGCCAATGGTTTAAATGCGTATGAAAAGTTATATTATGGCAAGCGTGTTTCACGTCTTAAAGCAGAAAAATACCCTTTTGATAATTACAACGAGTCAATTGATTGCGTTGTTAATGTTTTGAAAAAGTATGCTAATAAAAAACATGAGATTGCTTTTTCAATACCTAAAAAGCGGCTTGTGTTTCATCTGGATAAAATGAAAGAGGTTGCTAAGTTTTTTTATTCGGAGCATGAAGTCGATTTAAAAGATATAACAAACGCGACCCCGAATGAAATAGAAACCCGTCTTCAAATGCTGAACCTTGACTCAATGGAAGTCATGACAATCGACAACGAAACCGCTTTAATGCAGACGGTTTTATGGTTTTGCTATATTCTCGCGATTGGCACGGATAAGGCAAAAAACAATTTTTTCAATTGGTTTAATCTTTTACGTTATGAGGGGCGGATTCAACTTGGTTTTATGAATCGCTATAGAGATTATGAATCTTTTTCGTGGCGTTTTTCAGATTAATGACTTGACAAGGTGAATCAGTGTAGCTATATTATAGCTATAAATAACATTAGGGAGTCTTTGACATGGCAATCTTTAAAGAAATATCGCAAGACTTAGCTTATGAGCTGGTAGCATTTGCAAAACGGCGCGGCGTTAAGGCAGGCGATTCAATAGTAATCGAAGGTAAAAAATACATTTTTAACTATAGGAGTCAAAATAAGGACTCGTTTTTCCATTCGCGTTCTATCTCGCTTTATTTCAGAGTCGGGCGTTCAGTCGTTCGAATTGCAGACCATTGGAGCAAGTCCAAACTTTTCGACCGGTCTCGGAAAATGAATTGCGGGCGTTTAGGGGGTGGCATTTGTGGAATTGATGAAAAAGGGTATTACCTTTATTCAAAAGGCGTTTTTTGGGAGCTTGCTAACAAGACACGCAAGCAAGTCCATTTCATGTTTTTTAATCGTTTTGAAAGCTCTTTAATCGGTGGCATTTGTGGACTCAAAGTTTTAAACAAAGAATGCAATCACTGGAAAAAACCAGTTGACAAAATGAACCCGATTAGCTAGATTATAGCTATAAACAAAACAACGGGAGTCTTAAAAATGAATGAGAGTCATATCTTTTTAAATTCGTCACCTTGCAACCTAATTATTGAAAGGGAATTTAAAGCGTTACCAAAAAACGCGGGTTATTTGAAAAGCGAATTTTTCGACCGGTTTGCACGCCTTTATTATATTCCTTTAATTAATGAAAAATTGCCAGAGGGATGCGAGCTTTTTTATGAGTCTTATGTAAAATGCGCGGGCGGGTTTTGTGCTTGCGTTCGAGAAAATGAAAAGCTTACGCAAGCGATTCAGGATGCTAACGAGTCCGACGGTTATGATATTTTTGCCGATTTAGAGGAATATTATGACACGAATGCCGATAAATTCGGTTTTCATCCGAGTTTAATAAACTATGATAGCGTTCTATTAGCCGCGTTTCTTTTTATTGTAGGCTATGGCGTTGAGGATTGCGACACTTGGCACATTATCAGGAAAGAACTTTATGCGCGTTATAATGACGGCGGCGGCTTTGCATCTTTGGGGTTAAGTGATTGGGTTCATAATTCTGAAAAATATAGGGAGTCTTTAAAATGATAACCGTCTCTATGCTTAAAGTTGGAACCTTTAAGGCTAATGACTCGCTATTCTTTTTCGCGATATGGCGTTCATTAAATGGGGTCGCGCATTTTAAGCTTGCTTATAATGCCTATTTAAGAGTCTGCAATTGGTCTTATTATGGCAAAACGAAAGACAAAAACGAGTCACTTGTGCCCATTATTGAACGCGCGTTCAATAGCCCCAAGTTTTCAGGTGTCGACAAAGTGCCAGCATCCGACCTTATTACCAGCGCACAAGATATTTTTAAAAATGACGGTGAAAAGCATAAAATTGGTGACCTTAGGTTGAGTCACTTTGAATCAAATGGCACGCCGTTTCAATATGCATCATGGTTGACTCAGCCCAATCAGCTTATTGGCAGGGCTTGGAATCAATTTTCAGCATTTGAAGCAACGGGTGGCAAAAACGACCATATAAGCATCATGGAAAAAATTGCGCAAAAAGGCGGGTTCGATAACCGCGCGGCTGGTGATATTTATTGCAACTATACCCCTATTTTTTAAAAATTTATTATTGACAAGCTTCAAAAGGTTAGCTATATTATAGCCATAAAGAAAGTTAGGGAGTCTTTAAAATGCATGAACTTTTTGTAAATTCTTTACCTTGTGACACGGTGGCTTATATGGCTTGCGACGAATGGGAGGGCGATTCTCGCTATCGTGGCTATTTTGAGGCAATCGCGAAACGCTTTTATATTCCAATCATTAACGACATGCTACCAAAGGGTTGCGAGCTGTCTTTTTTGCGTGCGGTGGTTTATGGTGACCATTTGGAACTTGTTACGAAAGCCAATGAAAAGCTATTGAAAGCTATTGACGCGGTTAATAAAAAAGACAAGTGGAGAACCTTTAACCAGATGAAAGCAAATAAGAAAAGTTTTGACGGTATGGCGTTAATACCTTACGACCTTGATAATGATGAAAGCCTTAAATTTAAGGCGTTTCTGTCGATTCTCGGTTTTGATATTGATAGCGACGAATTGCAGGACTCGCTTTTTGACGAAACGCGCGAGTCCTATTATCAGAACGGTAGCAATGACGGACTCGATTATTATATTGATGCAAATAAAAACAGTTGACAAAATGAATCAGGTTGGCTATATTATAGCCATAGAACAACTTAGGGAGTCTTAAAAATGAAAACAATTAACTATCACGATTATGAAATAAGAGTCGAGCCGGATTCAAACCCTCAAGACCCAAGAATCGACATGGATAATCTTTTCACGTTTATAGGAGACAGTGAATCGATAGGCAATCCAGATGCTCACTTAAACCCCTATTTTGACTTTACGGGGAATCTCATGGTGGATATTGCCAATTTTTTCGGCAATGATTATGAGGAAACCGAAACAAAAAAGGCCTCTAATTGGGTCAAGAAAAATTTAATCTGCTTCAAGGTTTATATGACCAATCATAGCGGCTATTTTTTCGACCTTGCAAGAGGTGACAAATGGGACTCCGGTCTTTTCGGGGCGTTGTGTGTCAAGAAAGCGGATGCATTGGAAGAATGCAGCGCAAAAAGAGTAACCAAAAAGGTAATCGAACGACTCGAAAAGATTGCACGGGGCGAATTAGAAACCTATGAGGCCTATGTAAACGGTTATATCAAAAGCGTTTCACTTTATCGCAATGAAAATGAGGTGGATTCGGTGCATGGGGTTTTTGATGAATCAGTTGAATACGAGATTGGAGAGATGAAAGCGATTGCAGACTCCAACCTTGAAAAACGCAACGCCGCGAGTCTTGCAATTTTAAAGGAAATGCTTGCGAAAAAGGAACCTCTCGAAAAAATTCGGGATGCTGTTGTTCAGGCATTTAATGAAGAGCCGAAGCAGGTTTATTATACTTATTCGCAAGATGCGGGCGGCTATGTCGCTGTCGAAAAGTAATAGGGGAGTCTTAAAAATGACAAGTGAAGAGCTTAAAGAGTGGAGAGAAAAAAACGGCCTCACGCAAGTAAAAGCGGGCGAATTGATAGGGGTAAAAGGTCAAACAGTTAGACAATGGGAGGCGGGGCGCTATTATGGCACTCACAAACCTTTGAAAATTCCTCATTATATAGCCCTTGCAATAGCTGCTCTTGATGCCGGTTTGGATGCATACGGTTCGAAAAGTGAAAAGACGAAACCAGCCGAAAAGGTTGAATCATGGGAGTCAATCTTGTGAATTTTATTATCTTCCTGTTTTTGTCATTCTTTAACGTGTCAAAAGCAGGTTATCAAATGACAAGCGGCGCGTGTGTTGCTTTTCTCTTTTTTGTTTGGGTATTCTCTGCATTCCTGAAATAGATTAAGACCTTATCAAATAATTTTAAGCCTGCTTTTTTAAGCGGGCTTTTTTTTATCTGTATAATAAGCCGCCTTTATCGGGTTCAGGTGAATCCTCATAAAACCCCGTAGCGTGTTACCAGCGCGCGAATGCGTTTTAAATGTAGGAACCTTTACCAGATGCGACCGGCTTTTATGGCTTTGCTATGCTTTTTTATAGCTATTTATGTGATGCTATTTAAAGCCATTTTAAGCCTCATGCACGCGCGTTTTGTTAGGGCTATATATCCCCTAATGGTTTAAAACGGCGGCTATGGTGATGCGCTGGTGTGGCAATGAAGGGCATTTTATGGGCAAAAAATCAGGCAAAAATGCGGTTGACGCGGGCGTTTTCAGGCATTTTTCGTGGTTCAGGCCATGCAAAAAATTTATTTTGGTCACGCCGGTTTTCACTTTCCGCTACCTTGGCTCTTGAGAATGGAATCTCACTACCTTGGCACTTGCAAATGAAATTACCTTGGTGGTTGAAATTGGAATCACGTTACCTTGGCACTTGAGAATGGAATCTGTGCAGATATAAAACCGCCTGAATGACTCGGTGTATCATTCAGGCGGCAGTGCTAACCAGTAGCGGTCATGAGACTTTCATCGGGCTGGCAACGAAAGTCTCAAAAAGGCAGTTTGCCACGTCTCTTTAACATCCCGCCTTTTGCGGATGACGACGAAAGGTTGTAAATCGCCACCCGCACAATTTTGATAAAACGCAATATTATAGCTTGTCAATGTTTTATTGCTAGTGAGGAATTAAAAAACCTCTAAGCCTTACGGGGCTTAGAGGTTTTATTGTTGAAATCTATTATCGAAAACCGTCGGGGGAAAACGATAACTTTCAACCTCTGCAAGGAATGTTGTGTGTTTGCCGCAAAACAATACCACACATCACATTATCAAACAAAGACAGAAAAGGATTTCTGTCATGTCATACGTTACTCACATTATCAAAAAACAGATGAAACTCCAAAAAAAATCTGTTTTTTGTGGTTATTAGACTTTCTGTGCTGTCTATGCAGGGCACAATATGTGAGGAATTTTCAAATGTCAATACAAAAAAAAACGGCTGGCGCAGGTCCAGCCGTTTATGGCGAATTTGTATAATCAACAGATTAGAAAACGCTGGTCAGCGATAACAAATTCGTATGACGTTCAAAATGGGAGTCTTAATCGTCATGAGGAATATATAGGGAAGATTCGGTTAAAAGTCAACAAGAATAATAAAACGAATCCGTTTTCGTGGCGAATCGCGGTTCTGGATTTCAATCGTAAAGCCAAACGAATCCATTTTCGTGGCGAATCGCGGTTCTGGATTTCAATCGCAAAGCCAAAACAAAACCGGCCATA
>CAMLLT010000064.1 GCA_946480935.1 uncultured Bartonella sp.
CGTGAAAATGCCGCTTTATTGGGGGTGTCATGCAGATAGATATCATGTTTATTGGGAAAAAGTATCTTGAGTTCGCCCAAGGCATTTGTTTTTCCTGGCGTTTGGCGGATGCTGATTCCGCGGCCGTTTGAAGCAACCTTTTGCCAGTTGACCGCAGAGGCCGAAACCGGTTTGCCTGAACTGTCATAAAGCTGGTAATTATTGCGCTGGAGGTAACCCGAATCCTGCAAGATACGAGGCAACATTTCATTTACGACAATAGAATTTGGAACACCCCAGGAAGGATTGAAAGTAACAAGCCTTATCCGATCATAGAAAAAATAAGTCTGTCTTTGTGGACTGCCCACAACAACCTTCATGTCGAGCCTGATTTCATTATTCTCGACATATTGCGCTCTATATGCAGCCTGATTGATCAATACATAATGTGCACCAAAATCATGCGGAAGCCACCTGAGGCGTTCCATTGAATTGATGATTTTTTGTCGCTTCACATCGACATTGCTGTTTACCAATGTTCCGATCGTTGAAGGTCCGATAATACCATCGGCCGTTTTATTGACGAATTTTTGATAATCTTTGACAGCATCAACCAGTTGACCGTTATAATTTTTCTCACCAGCGAGGTTTTGTAGTATCGCTTTGTGCTCACTGAGATAGCCTGATGGTGCCCGACTTAAAAGGAGCGCTGTAAATTTGGGCAAATTGTCATTCGTCTCGCCCGGTTTGATTACGGTTTGAGCTGCAATCCTAATATTATCATTATGACCGGCTTCGGGAAGCTCAGCCAAAGCTTTCTTCAATGTTATATAATAGTCGGACTGTGGAAGATAGGATTGCAAAATGGCGACTGTGTTTTCGCTCTTTGCAATGCGGTTTAACTCACCGGCAAAGTCTATCTCTTTTCGTGGCAAATCATGAAAAGGAGACAAGCGGTCGGCAATAATCCTTCCGTTTGAAGCGTCTTGAATGTAGCGTAAAATCCGGCTTGTCAACGTAACATCAAAATTGGCGAGGGCACGCTGTCTTTCTTCGCCAAATAGATTTTCATCCGGCATTTTCACCAGATAATCTTGTGGTTCCAAGCCGTCGTCATCAAGATGGGTAAAAAAAAGCAAAATATCTTTTACTTTTGTTACAACTTCACCGTCTTGCGACCATAAAAGTTTCGGATTTTGTTCGTAATAGTGAATGACTATCTCTGCAATCGACTGTTCCGCCTCAGCTTCAATAGTGGAAAAATCGGCTAAGCGAAACTCTGTTTTCGCTTGTTCTTCTTTTGAAGCGTTACCTTCAAGAATAACATTATAACGAGAAGATAATGGCAGACCGAAGGGAGTAGACGATTTTGCGGTCGAATTCGTCTCGATAAGATCGATCGCCGGAAATTTGATTGGAACCACACGTTCGGGCTTATAATCAAATGGCTTGGGACTAGCGATAGTTGCACGCTTGATTTGTTCGATATTCGGCTTCTTGATCGCTTTATTTTGCGACTTGTCAGACAATGAAGGGTCTTGCACCTTGAGCTGGTTGTTTCCTTCCACCGGTGCTTCAAAAACCGGTGCAGGCTTCGATTTTTTGCTGAACAATTCCATCAGATTGTTGATGGCGGAAGCTTGTTCCATGCAAAAAGGCGAAGCATAAAGTACAGAACCGGCAAAAAATGTAAAAACAAGGCGAGAGATTGGTTTTTTCAACATTGTCCAGCTTTTCCGAGAAATTACAGCAACCTTTTACAAGATTTTCGTAACCAAGCTGTTAAACCTGTAATGCTCCCGACTAATTGTTATTGCCTTCTGACGTTTTCTTCGTCCTCCTGAAAAAGCTACAGGATTTCTATCGCGCGTTGCCTTTGTCGCAACACTTTTAAAAAAATGTCGCAAATTGAAGCAGCCTGTTGGATAAAAAAACACATCTCCTCTCACGAAAACTTCCGGAATATTTCATTCCTCGGTCTTCGAATGCGTTAATTGTCGATTTTCTGTAACCTTTCCAGTTTGTTAGAATAATTTTTGTGCTTTCGCGGCAAGTCGGTCTTCAAACAGGAATAGGAGAAAACAAAAACTTGTTATGGCATTTCTGTCGACTTTGAAGAATGCATCCATTAAAATCTGTCGACAATTTAATGCTCCATATCCTGCGGTCGAAATGTTCGAATGAAGCAATGCATTGGATCAAAAAAGGTCATAGAGTGTTTTGTAATGTGTTTATCACAATGTGATAGGAACGAGGACGCAGAGTTAAATCAATGAAAATTCTGGGTTTGATATTGGCCGGTGGTCATTCTTCCCGAATGGGACAGGATAAGGCAGGTTTGAAATTTGGCGGGAAAACCCTTGCAGAAAATCAGCGTGATATATTGGTAAAGCACCATTTGCCAGTCGCAATAAGCTCCAATACAAATGTAAAAACCGACATTGACATACCTGTTCTTCCCGACCCACCCGAGGTTAAATATGCCGGTCCACTTGCGGGCATATATGCCGGGCTTCAATATGCTTCTGCAAATGATTACCAGTTTATACTTACAATGCCGGTTGACTGTCCAATCATACCGGACGAATTTTTTGTTAAAATGACTGCAGCAATCGATGCGACGACTTGTCTCCGGATTGCCTCCACACCATCGGGGTTGCAGCCAACTTTTGCCCTGTGGGCAACAAAGCTTCAATCCGACCTTCTCAATTTTTTGACAGGTTCCGAAAACAAAAGCATCCGCTCATTCGCTTTCGCTCACAATGTGTCTATAGTGCGGTTTGACAATGTCTATAGCGAAGGTGCATTCTTCAACGTCAACACACCTGAAGATTATCAATATCTACAGGAAAATTTCGGGATAAAAGATGAAAAACAATCTTAAAGTTTTTGGTGTAACCGGCTGGAAAAACAATGGAAAAACCACCATGGTGGTGCGACTCGTCGAAGAATTGACTTCGCGCGGCTACAAGATTTCGACTGTTAAACACGCTCATCATGATTTTGATATTGACCATGAAAATACAGATTCATGGCGTCATCGCAAATCCGGAGCTCAAGAAGTTGCGGTGGTATCATCGCGTCGTTTTGCACTTATCCACGAAAACAAAACAGAAGAAGAAACGCCTCTTTCCACTATTCTGGACCTTCTATCTCCTTGCGATCTGGTTATAGTCGAAGGCTATAAACATGATAAACATGCTAAGCTGGAAGTTCGCCGCAAAGGTGGCAAAATTGGCGAACCTCTCAATAAATCGGATCCGCATATTGTCGCTATTGCATCGGATGAGCCTGTCGCAGAAAAGCATTTGCCTTATTTCAACATTGATGATGTAGCAGCAATTGCCGATTTTATTGTTAAACATATGAAACTGGAACAAAAGCAAGAGGCATAGAATGCTCGTACTTTGGGGGCGCCCTACGTCTAGCAATGTAAAAAAAGTTCTTTGGACTCTCGAAGAAGTCGGGCTCGATTATCAATATATCAAAGCCGGCGGCGCATATGGTGGATTGGACACACCGGAGTTTTTAGCGCTTAATCCGAATGGATTGGTTCCCACAATCAAGGATGATGACTTGGTTCTTTGGGAATCCAACACAATTGTGCGCTACCTTGCCGCCCGTTATGGCAAAGGGGTATTGTGGATTGAAGACTGCGGGAAACGTGCTGCTGCCGAAAAATGGATGGATTGGACAATGGGGACATTGTTTACGCCATTTGTAGATCTCTTGATGAATGTTGTTCGCCTTGCTCCCGAAAAGCGCGACTCCCAAAAAGTTGTCGAGGCTGTAGACAAGTTCGAAAAAGGACTTGCGATTATGGATGGCGAGCTGAAAAAGCAGCCTTTCCTTTCGGGAGAGAATTTGGGTATTGGTGACATTATCCCCGGCGTTTTCGTTTATTATTATTATGCTATGGATTTGCCGCGCAAAAACAAGTTTGCCCATGTCGAATCATGGTATCAAAAATTACAAACAAGACCCGGATATAAAAAACATGTCATGATTCCAATCAGCTAAAGATTGAGTCGCATTGGTCGATTCATCATGCTGACGACGTGAATAATAAATCTATGATCCGCAGAAATATCAACCTATTGGATATTGTTGTGGCCGTGGTCGTTGTGGCCATGGCACTCTATCTCTATTTTTCGGGTACTAAAAAGACTTCTGTCGAGGAAGACCGGTCCTTTGCCGCTGAAAAAGTCGAAACCATTCATGGCATCCCCCGGCTTTCGGACGGAGATTCGTTACATCTCCAAGGCATAAAAGTCCGGCTTTTAGGGATTGATGCGCCCGAACTCCACCAATTTTGTAATAAAGATGGTGCCTCTTACCCCTGTGGTGAATTGGCCAAACAACATCTTGAAAGCTTGATAAACGGAAACGAAATAAGTTGTACATCGACGAAAACAGATAAATACGACCGCTTACTGGCTAAATGCTATTCAGGAGACCTTGAGCTCAATCGTGAAATGGTAAAAGATGGCTGGGCTGTTAGCTATTACGACTATAAGCAAGAAGAAGCGGATGCGCGAAAACAAAAGCTTGGTATCTGGTCCGGCACATTCGAATGGCCACACACATGGCGCCGTGCTCATCCACGCTGATTTTTAACAAACCTGCACTTGTTTTTCCCAATCCTTACCAAATCTGACTTGGCCGGTTTTTCTCGTTCACCGTGTAAATATTGATCCGACAGATCCGCCCGTTTTATTGAAAGCTTTCCTTTCCAACATAAAGGCGATTGGTCACATCAATCTCGCAGAGTTCGTTTATGATTTTTGAAATATTTGACGGCTCGTGGCGATTTTAACCTAAGGCTCCCTATCTTCGCCGCTATTTTTAAGAATTGCGCAGGGTGTTGTTATCGGCTTGAATTAACGTAACTTTTTTCAGTTCGTGCGAAATGACGTTTTGTTTTCAAGAAAACCGCATACTGACTATTATAATTCAAATTTATGATTTTCCGCTTTTAACAGAAAGCAGCTTTATTCAAGGTTCGTTTAATTGGACAAATCGATAAGTTGAGAAAAGCTTCCGCCATATAGAAATATTAACTGGAACCTTCCGTAACAGACGAACGAATTATATCAACTTCAATTCTGCTTGCACGTTTTTGTTTCCGGACTTTTCCTTCTGGTGGCTTAAGCCTTTCGACTTTTTTAAAAATTTCCTTAAAATTTTACATCTTTCTTTGAATTCAAGCTGTTTCATCGGCTCTACCCGAAAGTCCCTTCTGTCTTTTTACTGTAAAACGGAACATAGAGCACCCATGCATTTCTGCTTGCGCTTAAAAACTTCCTTGAATTTCTTTCAAACCACACATCTAATAGACCGTTGCAGGACTATTCTGACCGGATATATTGGTTTCATGATGAACAGATCAAGCAAAGCAAATTTATCCGAAATTGAAAAACTCGACAGAGAAATAGCAGCTTGCCGGATATGTTATGACAAGCCGTTATTCATGCCACCTCTGCCGCACGAACCTCGTCCTGTAGCCTATCTCTCGTCGACTGCCCGCATTGTCATAGCCGGTCAAGCGCCCGGAATGCGTGTTCATAACACGGGCATACCATTTAACGATCCTTCCGGCGACCGTTTGCGTGAATGGCTTGGAGTTAGTCGAGAATGCTTTTATGATAAAAGCAAATTCGCCATTATCCCCATGGGGTTCTGTTTTCCCGGTTATAGCAAAACGAAAAGCGACCTGCCTCCCCGCAAAGAATGTCGTCTGACTTGGCATGACCGGATTTTTGCAGCAATGCCACAAATTGAACTTGTTATCGCCATCGGCGGTTATGCCCAAAGATATCACATTAACAATCTCGATAAAAAATCTGTAACAGAAACAGTTAAAAATTGGAAAAATATTCTAACAATTCAACAAACTAAAGGCTATCACGTTCTTCCTCTCCCCCACCCTTCGTGGCGAAATACTCATTGGATAAAAAACAATCCTTGGTTCGAAAGTGAATTACTACCAACACTCAAAAAACTGGTCGCGAGTTACATATGATAAATTGTAGAATAATTTTATTTACTACTATTAAAAAGGTTTTGTTTTTTATATAAAGTGTTTGATGCTCAATGTATTAATGTTTTTGGATATCACAATGGATCGTCTTGATAGGAAAATTCTTCGTCTTTTACAGGAGGACGCAACACTTGCGGTCGCTGATATCGCAAAAAAAGTGGGCCTTTCGACAACGCCTTGTTGGCGACGCATTCAGAAACTGGAAGAAGATGGCGTTATTCAGCGCCGTGTTGCTATTCTTTCGCCAGAGAAGGTCAATACGCGGGTCACGGTGTTTGTATCGGTACGAACCGGTGCTCATAATCATGAATGGTTAAAAAGATTTTCGGAAGTTGTTCACGCATTTCCCGAGGTCGTTGAGTTTTATCGCATGAGTGGCGATGTCGATTACCTTTTGCGTGTTGTGGTACCGGATATTGCAGCCTATGATGTTTTTTACAAAAAACTGATCGCAAAAATCGACATCAGGGATGTATCCTCTGCCTTTGCCATGGAACAGATAAAATATACAACCGAATTGCCGCTTGATTACATGGTATTAGAGAAAGAAGTAAACCATCTTTAGAAATGCCAATTGAAATTGATAAACGGCTTAGCCTCGATAATTTGAGGGCAAAACGCCCTCTTATTCAATGTTTGACCAATGAAGTGGCAATGAACTTCTGCGCTAATGTACTTAACGCATTAGGTGCCTCTCCGGTAATGTCATTTTCACCTGACGAAGCGGCCGAATTTGTGGAAAATGCTGATGCGGTAACCACAAATATCGGCACATTGACACGTGAAAAATATGCCGGCATACGACTGGTTATGGAACGCGCAAAAGTACTGGGTAAGCCTGTTGTGTTCGACCCGGTCGCTCATTTTGCAACGTCCTTCAGAAAAAATGCTACAAAACATCTTCTTGAATTGTCCCCTCAAGTAATAAGAGGCAATGCATCGGAAATTATCGCCTTCACTGCGAAAACCAGCGCACGTGGTGTCGATAGCCATGCCGAAGGGAAAAGTCGCTTCAATGCGGCAATAGAAGCTGCAAAACAAACAAAAGCTGTCATTGCCATGTCTGGCAAAACTGATTTTATAACCGATGGTAATGAGCACATAATAATCGAAGGTGGACACAGTTTGATGTCCAAGGTTTCGGCTTGTGGATGTGCTCTTACATGCGTGACAGGTGCATTTATCGCGCTCGCGCCTGACCAAGCTCTAAAAGCCGCGGTGAAAGCATTTGCAACCTTTTCGGCTGCCGGAGCAATTGCCGGTCATCAGGCTAAAGGCCCCGGTAGTTTTGTGCCTCTTTTCATTGATGCTCTTGCAACACTAGATGACGAAGGTATTGCCGCACATGCTTCGGTCACGCCTTGGCAAAATGACATTGGAACAGAATAAAAGTAATTGCCGTATATAAACGTGCTATTAGATTTTAATTCCTGCCTGTTCAAAGGTTGCCATTTGCGAATGTGTAAGAACCGCTGCCTTGACAACACCTGCTGCAATTGCGGCTCCCGTCCCCTCGCCCAATCTCATTCCGAGATCAAGAAGCGGTTTTTTACCTATTTTATCTAACAGGCGGCGATGCGCCGGCTCTGCCGAAACATGGCCTGCAATGCAGTGATCAAGAGCGTGCGGGTTGATCTTATGCAAAATTGCCGCCGCCGATGTGACAACAAAACCATCAAGTATGACGGGAATTTTTTCCATGCGCGCTGCGAGAATAGCACCCATCATGGCTGCTATTTCACGACCACCAAGCCGACGCATAACTTCAAACGGATCGTCAAGATGATCTTTATGAAGTTCGACAGCCTTCTTCACCGCAGCAATCTTGCGCCGGTAATAATCGCCCTTGGAACCCGTGCCCGGCCCTGTCCATTCTTCGGCCTTTCCGCCAAAGAGAGCCAGAGAAATTGCGGAAGCAATTGTTGTATTGCCGATTCCCATTTCGCCCAAACATAATAAATCGGTACCACCGGCAATTGATTCCATGCCGAAAGCCATTGTTGCAGCAGCTCCGCGCATATCCATCGCAGCATCTTTGGTAATATCCATCGTCGGATAGTCCAAAGCAAGGTCGAAGATCTTCAACCCAAGATCATAAGCGATACATATCTGGTTAATAGCCGCACCGCCGGCAGCAAAATTTTCAACCATCTGCTGGGTAACTGCACGTGGCACAGGCGTAACATTTTCGTCTGTCACACCATGGTTTCCGGCAAATACCGCAACCAGAGGCCGGGTAACAAGCGGCTTTTCCTTGCCTCTCCAACCAGCGTACCAAAGCGCAATATCCTCGAGCCTTCCCAACGAACCTTCCGGCTTTGTAAGCTCCGACTGACGCTTTCTAGCCAACCTTATGGCATTTTCATCGGGGTCAGGTAAACTGTTCAATAAAGCGCGAAAATCATCAAAAGGACTGGAAGCTGTCACAAAAACACCTGTCAAACAAAAAAGAACAAATAGAATCTCATTAACGACTGTTCTATAAGCAATTTGAAATCACTTTAACAGGAGTAACCGAAAACTTGTGCGATTTTCTTGGCCCATTAATGCGTTCATTAGGTTTTCTCACCCGTTTGCCTATAAATAGCCATTGGTTTTCGCCCGAGCAAAAGATTTCCGAAAACGCCCATTTTTTCCCAATTGCAGGCTTGATTATCGGCTTCATTTCTTCATTGTGCCTCGCATTGGTCCACTTGGCGGGGTTTAATGAATGGATTTCTGCGACCTTATCCGTGTTACTGACAATTATCATAACCGGCGCACTCCATGAAGACGGACTTGCAGATGTTGGAGATGCCTTTTTCGTAGCAAAAGGAACAGAAGAACGCCTGAAAATAATGAAGGATTCACGTATAGGAACCTACGGTACAGTGGCTTTGTTATTTTCCATCCTGTTGAGAATAGAACTTATATCGTCAATTTTGGTCAATCTCGGCCTTTATGCGGCATTCATTGCTCTCATGGTCAGCGAAGCGGTAAGCCGTGGTGGAATGGTATGGTTCTGGACAAGACTTCCTCTTGCCCGCAAGAATGGTACTGCAGCGGCTGCCGGAGAACCTTCCACTGTTACATTACGTAAAACATTGACAATTACAGCAATTATTTTGCTCTTCGCTGGCCTATTTTCGTTCGGGCTTGTTTGGATGATCGTCTCTATTGTCGTTCTATGCTTGTTTGTTTACGTTTTTTCCTTACAGTGTCTCAAGCGTATTGGTGGTTATACCGGTGACACTCTGGGAGCGGTCGAACAATGTCTTGCAATTATTTTATTGGCCACAATAAATCTTTTCTAACGAATGCCACTATTCATTATTGACGAGAGAGAACAGGTCATGAAACCATTCTGGTTTATTATCTCTGCTGCTGCTTTGATTGTCATTCTTATATTGGCATTCGCTGATTTCCAAACTACCGCAACCGACAAGATTGCCTATTTAGGTTATTATGGAATTTGGGGGCTTGCAGCAACGTCGGCATTACTCGGTTCTAAGATCAAATTGACCGATGCACTGCGAAATATTGCAATTTGGTGTGTTATCATTTTTGCACTTATGAGCGTTTACAGTGTACGTTACGAATTGCAGGATATAGCACATCGACTAACAGCCGGAATCATTCCGGGAAGCCCTCTTACCCGTTACAATGAAAATGGTAAAACGGTAACTCTTGAACGTTCGGCAAATGGTCACTTCCAGACGCGTGCTTCGGTCAATGGAACAAATTTGAAATTTACGATCGATACCGGCGCTTCCGCAGTGGTTCTTACCTATGACGATGCCCTTGCAGCGAATATTGATGTCAACAAACTGGAATTTAATTATTCGGTCGAAACAGCAAACGGGAGTACAAATGCCGCCGCTGTCATCATTGATCGGATGAAAGTGGGTGATATTGAGCGTGATAATATTCGTGCTCTTGTCAGCCAACCCGGTGCCTTGTCTGAAAGTTTGCTGGGAATGAGTTTCCTCAACCGCCTTTCGGGCTATTCAGTGCGTGGCGACCGGCTTATTCTAGCTGATTGATAATTACGAACAACCACCCATAATGAGCCACCAAAATCCATAACTCCTAACGGGTTGTTCCTCGAACAATCTACTCGATATAGGAAAAAGCTCTACGCAAAATCGACGAATTCGCGTCGTGATCAGCAGCTTCAGTCGATAGGATTTGCCGCCATTTTTTTGCACCTTTACGACCGGAAAAGAGGCCTATCATATGACGCGTAACATGTGAGAGCCTGCCACCGCCTTTAATGTGGCGGTCAGCATATTCGCACATTGCCTCAATGATCGAACTTTCCGCCAATGGTGTCCGATCATCATGATATATTTTTTTGTCAACCTCGCAAAGAATAGACGGATTGTGATAGACACAACGCCCGAGCATTGCTCCGTCGACATGGTTTAGATGATCGACAGCTTCATCTATTGATTGAATGCCGCCATTTATCCCTATGAAATGACTCTCGTTTCCCCGCTTCAGATCATAGACACGCTGATAGTCAAGCGGAGGAACATCACGATTTTCTTTCGGACTTAAACCTTTGAGCCACGCCTTTCGCGCGTGTACCCACAAGGCATCGGCTCCACTCTGCCACACAACATTACTCAAATCATCAAGTGCCGGAAGGACATCCTGTTCGTCAACACCGATACGACATTTGACTGTCACCGGAATAGAGACCGCAGATTTCATCTTTTCAACAATGTTGCCGACCAGATCGGGTTGTAACATAAGGCAAGCACCGAATGCACCCGATTGCACCCTATCCGAGGGGCAACCAACATTGAGATTTATTTCATCATAACCGAAATCGGCACCAATTTTCGAAGCTTCTGCGAGTTTGTCCGGCGAGGAGCCGCCCAATTGCAAGGCCACCGGATGTTCACATGCGTCAAACTTCAAAAGCCGCTCTCTATCACCGAAAATTGCGGCGTCCGCGACCACCATTTCCGTATAAAGCAATGAGTGCTTCGTCAACAAGCGGTGAAAATAGCGGCAATGCCGGTCAGTCCAATCAAGCATCGGCGCAATCGCGAATTTCGGTTTTTCTGCTCCGTCATAAATTGACATATTA
>CAMLLT010000065.1 GCA_946480935.1 uncultured Bartonella sp.
CCGGCTTCAGTCGTTTGAAGACGCACACCTTTTATCGGAGGCAATTTAGCAAAAGTTTTTGGTGCGAGCGGCGAAATTTTAACGGTCATAGAAATGTCCCGAATGACAATGAAGAGAATAAAAAATAATAATGCCGGACAAGCTGTTTGAAAAGGCATTTGTCCGGCATTATTGTTTTCAAAGTGAAACTTATTGGTCTTCTTCTTCCTGAGACTGGTCCTCAGGCGTAGCGGCGTCTTCGCCTTTTGTGCTGGTCATGAGCTTGGCAACGTTTTCGTCGGGATATTTTACATCCATTTTGTTACGTAGGTCGACAATCAACTTGGAATAACGCTCACGCGCAATCATATTGCGAATACCGTCTTTAACATCCGCCAATGCCGGTGGCTGTTTGTTGCGGCGATCTTCCACCTTGATGATGTGCCAACCGAACGGGCTTTCAACCGGTGTTTTTGTATATTCGCCAACTTTCAAAGCAAAAGCGGCATCTTCAAATGGCTTGACCATCTGTCCACGTGTGAAGTAGCCAAGATCGCCACCTGTAGCAGCCGAACCATCGGTGGATTTTTCCTTGGCAATTTCGTCGAATTTACCGCCTTTTTCCAAGCTCTTGATAATGTCTTCAGCTTCTTTCTTGGACTTTACCAGAATGTGGCGAGCATGGACTTCTTCTTCTTTTGGCAGGCTGGCAATTTCTTTATCATAACGCGCTTTGACATCATCATCGGTTATTTTGTCAACAATCGAGTTTTTGAAATAAATTTGCTGGAGAACATTGTCTCTCATGACAGCCATACGTTTCTCGTATTCCGGCGTCTTGTCCAACCCGTCCTTAATGGCCGCATCGGAAAGTGTTTTCATGTCAATGTATATTTTCAACACTGTTATCCGGCGTTGTTGGTCCTTCAAGCGGGCAAGTCCGGGGTCCATATCAGCGGCCATCGCATCAAGTTCGCCAGCGGTAATTTCTTTCCCGTCGACAATAGCCATAACATGTGATGGATCGACCGGTTTTTCAGGTGCTGCTTCTTGTGCACTTGCCGTATCAGGTAGCTTGGATTGGGATGCGGAATCTGTGGCAGCCGGTTTGTCGGTCGTGGATTGGGGAGCATTTTGTGCTATTGATGTTAGGCTGGTGCTCAATAGCAGAGCCGACGACAGCAAAAAGGTGGTGGGGATGAATTTCATTAACTGTCTCCTTAAGAACGGAACTGCGTTCTGGACTGAAATAATGGGTTAAACTGGGAACTTTCATAGCATTTAGTTTTCACAATTGGGAAAAATGTTAGCAATTTGGCACAAGAATTCACATCTTTTCTGTTGAAAATTTGTTTTTTGTGTAATTATTAGCTCTCAAACTGCAGCCGAAGTTTAAAAGCCCCTTTACTTTTGTTCTATTATATCTGATTGGCAGACAAACTGTGCTCTTACTGTTGACAGGAAATGTCTCGACACCTATCTCTGTCGTGAACATTGGGTAACTTTAAGAGTTTGCATGACTTCATTGGCACTTGAGCCGGTTCCGGTTGCATGGACGGCCATTGAAGATTAAAGGGTGTACGTCACTCAACGGGCGTTGATAAACGCCAACAACTAACATCGGAAAGGACCAGAAATGGTCAGTTTAGGCGGCATTGCGCGCAAAATATTCGGTTCGGCATTCGAACGTCGCATCAAGTCTCTTCGGCCAAAAGTTGCCGAGATCAATGCTCTTGAAGAGCAAATGAAGGCGTTGAGCGACAGTGAATTACGTCAGAAAACCGATGAATTCCGTAAAAGATTACAAGAGGGAGAAACGCTTGATTCTCTCTTGCCTGAAGCTTTCGCAACAGCAAGAGAGGCTTCCAAACGGGTTTTCGGTTTGCGGCCTTTCGATGTCCAGCTTATTGGCGGTATCGTTTTGAATGATCGCGGTATTGCGGAAATGCGTACCGGTGAAGGTAAAACATTGATGGCGACATTGCCGGTCTATCTCAATGCTCTGGAAGGTAAAGGGGTACACGTCGTCACCGTCAATGACTATCTGGCAAAACGTGATGCCGAAACAATGGGCAAGCTCTATGGCTTTCTTGGCCTGACCACCGGCGTTATTGTTCATGATCTTGATAACGACCAGCGTCGCGCTGCTTATGCCTGCGATATTACCTATGGCACGAACAATGAACTTGGCTTCGATTATCTGCGTGACAATATGACATTCGACCGTAGCCAGATGGTGCAACGTGGCCATCATTACGCGATTGTCGACGAAGTTGATTCTATTTTGATTGATGAAGCGAGAACGCCGCTTATCATTTCCGGACCGCTTGAAGATCGTACCGATTTCTATAAACAGATTGATACTTTTATTCCGCCGCTCAAGCCGGAAGATTATGAAATCGACGAAAAGCAGAAGACGGCAACTTTCACCGAAGTCGGTACAGAAAAAGTTGAAAAAATGCTTGCCGAGGCAGGGTTGTTAAAAGGTCACGGCCTTTATGACATCGAAAATGTCAAGATTGTGCATCACATCAACAATGCGTTGAAAGCCCATAAATTGTTTACGCGCGACAAAGATTATATTGTGCGTAATGGCGAAGTCATGATTATTGACGAATTTACCGGTCGTATGATGCCGGGGCGGCGCTATTCGGAAGGGCTTCATCAGGCATTGGAAGCCAAGGAACATGTCGCTATCCAGCCGGAAAACCAGACACTCGCTTCAATCACTTTCCAGAACTATTTCCGCATGTATGACAAATTGGCCGGTATGACCGGTACTGCGGCAACCGAAGCGGAAGAATTCGGCAATATTTATGGCCTCGAGGTTATCGAAATTCCGACCAATCTGCCGGTTAAACGTATCGACGAGAATGACGAGGTCTATCGGACTGTTGAAGAAAAATATCAGGCAATTGTTCGCGATATTCGTGCCTCGCATGAACGTGGGCAGCCTATTCTGGTTGGTACGACATCAATCGAAAAATCCGAACATCTGGCTGATCGCCTGCGGAAAGACGGTATTACCGGTTTTAACGTTTTGAATGCCCGTTATCACGAACAGGAAGCTTATATCGTTGCACAAGCGGGTGTGCCAGGGGCAATCACCATTGCCACCAATATGGCCGGTCGTGGTACCGATATTCAGCTTGGTGGCAATGTCGATATGCGCGTTGAACAGGAATTGAAAGATGTTCCTGAAGGTCCTGAACGCGATGCCAAGATTGCAGCAATCAAAGAAGATGTTGCCAAATTGAAGGAAAAGGCACTTGCCGCCGGTGGCCTTTACGTTCTGGCAACAGAACGCCATGAAAGCCGGCGTATTGATAACCAGTTGCGCGGTCGTTCCGGCCGTCAAGGCGATCCCGGACGGTCGAAATTCTATCTGTCATTGCAAGACGATCTTATGCGCATTTTCGGTTCCAACCGCATGGATGGAATGTTGCAAAAACTCGGTTTGAAAGAAGGCGAGGCAATTACCCATCCTTGGATTAACAAGGCACTCGAAAAAGCGCAGAAAAAGGTTGAAGCACGTAACTACGAAATTCGTAAAAATCTCCTGAAATATGACGATGTCATGAATGACCAGCGTAAGGTTATTTTTGAACAACGTATGGAGGTTATGGATTCCAAAGACCTTACCGATATGATCGCGGAAATGCGCGATGAAGTCATAGAGGATCTCGTTGCAAAATACATTCCGCACGGCACCTATTCGGAACAATGGGATGCTATCGGACTACGTGACAAATTGCGTGAATTGTTCAATCTCGATCTGCCTGTCGAGGATTGGGCAAAGGAAGAGGGGATTGCCGAAGAGCAGATACTGGAACGCGTCAAGAATGCTATGGAAGAGCGTGCAAAGGAACGTGCAGAACGGTTTGGGCCAGAAGTTATGGCCTATTTCCGCAAAGCCATGTTGCTTGAGAGCATTGACACATTGTGGCGCGAACATTTGGTCAATCTTGACCATTTGCGTTCGGTCGTCGGATTCCGCGGTTACGGCCAGCGTGATCCGCTCAACGAATATAAAACTGAATCTTTCGAACTCTTTCAGGCGATGCTTGCCAATTTGCGGCGTGACGTTGTTTCCAAACTCATGCGGTTTGAAATAGTTGAACAACCGGCAGAACCCGCTCCGCTTCCCGAAATGCATGCCGATCATCCGGAATTCAATAGTCAGGACGATGCGGGAGGCATGATTTCGACAGGTACTAAAAATGATACCGTTGTTGCACCATCCGAGCGTGATCCGAAAGATCCAACCACATGGGGCAAGGTGGGCCGCAATGAGCTTTGTCCTTGCGGGTCGGGCAAAAAATACAAGCATTGTCACGGATCTTTTGTTTGACACGCCTGATTGATCTGGTGTTTGTGTCTTATGACAATTCGTGAAAATCACGATATTGGATAATCAGCATGGCGTCATTCAAAAGATGTTCGATGTCGAAATAAACAATGTGATTTCGCGCGGTCATTTTGTTTTGCCATAGACGTTTTTGGGCAAAAATGATTTGAGCAATGCTCAAGGTTTTTATTGATCTAGAGATTTAACAAGTAATCTACTTTCTTGAAACTGGGGTGTGGGGTATAATCTTGAATATAAAATACTACTTTTCCCTTGCGCAAGATTGAATTATCGGTTCTAAAGATATGATGGAAGATAAACCTGATTATGAAAAAGAATTACGTAAAAGTGGCCTTAGAATAACAAGGCAACGACGTATTATTCTTGATCTTCTCAATAATAATCTCGATCACCCCAATGCTTTCGAGCTTTTTAAACGTGCAAGTGAAAAGGACCCGACAATTTCATTGTCGACGGTCTATCGTACGATGAAGGCTCTTGAGGAAGTTGGTGCGATTGAGCGGCATGAGTTTGAAGGCGGTCCGTCACGGTTCGAACAGAAAAACCGCGAGCATCACGACCACCTGATTGATATCGACACGGGTGATGTCATCGAATTCCGCTCCGACCTCATTGAAAAATTACAGGAAGAAATCGCCCATTCATTGGGTTACGACATTATCCACCATCGGTTCGAACTTTATGGTAAAAAACGCAAGCACCAATAACGAACGGCACTGGCACCGGTTCTAGCCACCAGATATCGGCAACATGAAAAAAGGTGCTTGTAATTTTTTTATCCATTTAAGATAAGTGCTTTTTAGATTGGCAAGCAGCTTGGGCTGCATTATCACACATTTGTCCGGTTCTGATCGGTGATCGGGGAAATTGGTTCATATCAATATATAGGCTTTTAAAAATATGGTCGCATTACCGCAAGAGCGTATGAATCAGCTCGAAAAGCATTTCGAGATGATCGAAAGCGAAATGGCAAATAATCCCGATGCCGAGACCTATGTGAAGCTCGCCTCGGAATATTCCGAATTGCAACATATTGTTGGTCTGATACGCGAACTCAATAAGGCACACCACGAAGAGGTCGATCTCGAGGCAATGCTGAAAGATCATTCGATCGATTCCGAAATGCATAGCCTCGCAGAAGAAGAATTACCCGAAATTAAAGCCAAAATTGCCGAACTGGAACATGATGTTCAAATCGAACTTCTGCCCAAAGATGCAGCAGACGAAAAAAGCGCTATTCTGGAAATACGCGCAGGTACCGGTGGCTCGGAAGCTGCCCTTTTTGCGGGCGATCTTTTTCGCATGTATGAACGTTATGCGAGTTTGCACGGATGGAAAGTTGAAGTGGTTTCCGCAAGCGAAGGTGACGTTGGCGGATATAAAGAAATTATCGCTTCTGTCACGGGCAAGGGCGTGTTTTCACGGCTAAAATTCGAGTCCGGTGTGCACCGTGTGCAACGAGTTCCGGAAACGGAAGCCGGTGGGCGCATCCATACTTCAGCAGCAACCGTTGCGGTTTTACCTGAAGCAGAAGAAATTGATGTCGAAATCAAGCCGGAAGATATAAGGATTGATACCATGCGTGCTTCCGGCGCCGGTGGCCAGCACGTCAATACAACCGATTCTGCTGTACGTATCACCCACCTGCCGACCGGTATTATGGTTGTGCAGGCTGAAAAATCACAACATCAGAACCGTGCGCGTGCCATGCAGATTTTGCGTGCGCGACTTTATGATATGGAACGGCAAAAAGCAGATACAGAACGCTCGGCTTCCCGTAAAAGTCAGGTCGGTTCGGGTGACCGCTCCGAGCGCATAAGAACCTATAACTTTCCGCAAGGTCGTGTGACAGACCACCGGATAAATCTTACGCTCTATAAGCTTGACAGGGTCATGGAAGGCGAACTTGACGAGCTGATTGATGCATTGATTGCCGATCATCAAGCGACCTTGCTTGCGGAACTGGGCAATAACGGTTGATTATGGCAAGTCTTTCCGAGGTTTTGAAAAAAACAAGAGAACTGTTCCGCGATAGAAAACTGGAAAATGCCGATCTTGATGCACGTCTTCTGGTCGAGTTTGTCACATCGACGACCCGCACAGATGAAATTCTCAATCCCGATTTTCAAGTGAGCGATGAAGCCTTGCAACGGCTTGATAAGGCAATTTTTGACCGGCTGAATGGTAAGCCGGTCTACCGCATTATCGGAAAACGGGAATTTTACGGGATAGAATTTCATCTTTCTGCTGATACGCTCGAACCAAGAGATGATACGGAAGCACTTGTCGATTTGGCACTACCGGAAATCCGCTCCTTGGTTGATAGATATGGGAAAGCCGGAATTGTCGATATGGGAACCGGAACAGGGGACATCGCCATTGCTCTTCTGGCAAATGTTGACGGGCTTAACGCTACGGCCGTCGACATCAGCGATAACGCCTTGGAAACGGCTTCATTGAACGCGAAAAATGCAAGTGTAGCAGACCGTTTTACGCCTTTAAACAGTGACTGGTTTTCGGGGCTTTCAGGAAAGTTCGATATGATTATATCGAATCCGCCTTATATTCCGGAAAATCAAATTTCTTCACTTGCAACCGAGGTGAAAAAATATGATCCCTTGAAGGCATTATCGGGTGGGGAAGACGGACTCCGCTTTTATCGGAAGCTCGCAAAAGAAGGCCGATCGTTTTTGAAACCACATGGACTGATTGCGGTTGAAATTGGCAAAGGTCAGGAAGAAGACGTGATTGCTCTTTTTTCCGAGAGTGGTTTTAAACTGAAAAAGACGCGCAAAGACCTGAATGGTATTTTGCGCGCCTTGTTGTTTTCCTGAACGTGAAACTCACGCTTTCTGCATTTCCTTCATTTGCTTTACAACAATAGAAAATTCAGGCCAGTTCACGGCGTCGTAACAAATAGCAAAATCCGAACGCGATGATGACAAGCGTACCGGTGAAGGCAATGACCATGTCCCAGCCGCCATGGAACCAGAACCAGCCGCCAAATGCACCAATGAAGCTCGATCCCATGTAGTAGAACAGAAGGTAAAGTGCTGTGGCATGTCCTTTTGCTCCAACAGCAATACGGCCAACCCAACTGCTTGCCACCGCATGGGCGGCGAAAAAACCTATGGTTACACAGATAATGCCGACAACAAACCAGAACAGACTGTTGGTCAGCGTCAACATCAGTCCTAAAGCCAGAATCGCAACGGAAATGAACAAGAGAGAGCTGCGGTGATATTTGTTGGTCAAATTTCCGGCAATTGGTGAAACGATGATACCCGAAATATAGCTCAAGAAGATAAAGCCGATTTCGGTCGGGCTAAGGAAGAACGGCGCTCCGCTCATGCGAAAGCCTGTATAGTTCAAAATCGCAACAAAATCTCCGAACACAAGAGCGATGAAGAGATAAATATAAAGCAATCTTACTGAACCGATATGACCTATCCAGGCTCTGATATGATGATGGATATTGATGCCGTGAACGGCAACAAAGTTCTTTGATGGTGGCAATAGAAAATAGAAAGCGATGGCTGCAACGAGGTCAATGATACCGATAATAGCCAATGCCCATTGCCAATTGAACCATTCGATGAGGCTGCCCATGCCGACCCGGCCCATCATGCCGCCGAATGCCGTACCCCCGACATAAAGCCCCATAATTTTCCCGAACCCTCGTGGAGCGATTTCTTCGGCAAGATAGGCCATAGCAACGGCCGGCACACCGCCTAGGAGAATTCCTTCCAGTGCACGTGCGACAAGGAGCCAATGCCAGCTTGTTGCAAGCGCCGCGACAATGTTCAGAATAGAAGCACCGATCATTGAGGCGGTCATCAAACCGCGGCGGCCGAGCGCTTCCGAAAAGGCACTTGAGAGAAGAATGGAAAAGGCCAGAAAGCCGGTTGATATAGAAAGCGCCAACGAACTGTTCGCTGGCGTTATGTGATAATGGTTTGCGAAAGATGGTAGTAGTGGCTGAACACAATAAAGAAGAGAAAAAGTTGCAAAGCCGGCAAAAAACATTGCAACGCTTATGCGTCTATATAAAGTCGTTCCGCTTTGCACACCAGGTTCAGCCTTAGTGGCTGTTGAGGTAGTCATTTTATACTCCGAATATCTACCTCCCCCCGATTAACTCTCCGCTATAATGGCGGGTGGCTCCAATGTAATTTCATAAAAATCTAAATTCAATTTATATAATTGAACCGTCAACAAAAAGTGACTTTTTAAAATGGAAATTTGCCTCATCCTTTTTTAGAGGAACGTTCAAAATTTGTACATAATCCGATTTGCTTTTTTTAAACATATTGACGCAAATCTTATGAGTGATACTACATCTAGTGTTCGAGGTTCTCTTTGATTCGAAATTTGGGATTCGAAATCGCGGATTCAAAATCGGGTGAAAGAGCTAAGAGGGAATTCGGTAATTTATCAAAAAGCCGAAGCTGCCCCCGCAACTGTAAATGGTAAGCCAGAACCGTATGCCACTGGGGTCACCCGGGAAGGTGGTTTTGGCGCTTCAAGCCATGAGCCAGGAGACCTGCCTTGAATTGAATGTCAACAGACGGGGTGTTCTGGTTATGGCCTTTCCGGACGTGTTTCGTACGGATATGGGCTTTGCCATATTCCCCACATTGCTTCGGGAAGGAAGTTTTATGTTCAAGATTCTTAATCATTTTTCCTGACCGGCTAAAGTTCGCCTTATCGACGCAACTTTTTAGCACGTCTCTTATGCTGCTTTCTCAAGAAAGAAAGCAGGCGGAATTTTGCAACCAAAAATCAGGAAAAAATCATGACAATTACAATTTACAGCCGACCATCTTGCGTACAATGCAAAGCAACATACAAAGCATTGGATAATAAACATATTTCCTATGATATTGTGGATATTTCCAAAGATGCGGAGGCTTTATCTTATATCGAAAGTTTGGGATATAAAATGTTGCCGGTGGTTATTGCCGGAAACAATCACTGGGCCGGTTTCCAACCTGATAAAATAAACGGGCTCGAATGATATGGCACTCCTTGTTTATTATTCGAGTGCGACGGGCAATACCGATTATTTTGTGCAACAAATCGGTGAACCATCTTTAAGACTTTTCAAAAAAACAGCAATTGCCAAAGTGGTTGAACCTTATGTTCTGGTGGTGCCGACTTACGCCGGTGCCAAAGGCGATGGGGCAGTGCCCAAAACCGTCATCAATTTTCTCAATGATCAAGAAAACCGGCAATTTCTTAAAGGCGTTATTGCCGGTGGAAACCGTAATTTCGGCTGGGCTTATGCACTTGCCGGAAAAGTCATCTCTCAAAAATGTCATGTGCCTTGGCTTTATAGTTTCGAGCTCAGGGGGACAACAGAAGACGTGAACCTTGTTAGACAAGGATTAGGAAAATTATGGAAACAGATAGCCCAGAAAAAACAGACACTTTAGATAGTGACAAAAATTATCATTCTCAAAATTATCACTCCCAAAATTATCATTCGTTGAATGCAATGCTCAATCTTTTTGACGATAACGGCCTCATCCAGTTCGATAAGGATCGTGAAGCCGTACGGCAATATTTTTTGCAGCACGTCAATCAGAATACGGTGTTTTTTCATGATCTTGAAGAAAAGATCGATTATCTCGTGCGTGAAGGATATTACGAGAAAGCCGTTTTCGATTGTTACGACTTTGCTTTTATAAAAAAAGTTTTCAAACGTGCTTATGCGTTCAAATTCCGTTTTCCCACGTTTTTGGGGGCCTTCAAATATTATACCAGCTACACGCTCAAAACTTTCGACGGGAAAAGATATCTCGAACGTTACGAAGATCGTGTCGTTATGGTGGCGCTGACACTTGCTACAGGCGACAAAAAATTCTGCGAAATGCTTGTCGATGAAATGATGACAGGTCGCTTTCAACCGGCAACGCCGACATTTCTTAATGCCGGTAAAAAACAACGCGGCGAACTTGTTTCCTGTTTTCTTCTGCGTGTTGAAGACAATATGGAATCGATCGGTCGGGCAATCAATTCTTCTTTGCAATTGTCCAAGCGCGGTGGTGGGGTTGCTTTGTGTCTCACCAATATCAGGGAACAAGGCGCACCGATCAAGCAAATACAAAATCAGTCGTCCGGAATTGTGCCGGTCATGAAACTTCTTGAAGACGCATTTTCTTACGCCAATCAATTGGGTGCAAGGCAGGGAGCAGGGGCGGTTTATTTAAGTGCCCATCACCCCGATATTATGCGTTTTCTGGATACAAAACGGGAAAATGCCGATGAAAAAATCCGCATCAAAACGCTCTCCCTTGGTGTGGTCATCCCCGATATTACTTTCGAGCTCGCGCGCAATAACGAGGATATGTACCTTTTTTCACCTTATGATGTAGAGAGAGTCACGGGTAAAGCCTTATCCGACATATCTTTGAGTGAAAATTATCGCAAATTTGTTGATGACCCGCGCATAACCAAGAAAAAAATCAATGCCCGCGATTTTTTCCAAACTCTGGCCGAAATCCAGTTTGAATCGGGTTATCCCTATATTGTGTTCGAAGATGCGGTCAATCGCGCCAACCCCATTGCCGGACGCATCAATATGAGCAATCTTTGCTCCGAAATTCTTCAGGTCAATGAGCCGAGCACATTGAATGCCGATTTGAGCTATCGTCA
>CAMLLT010000066.1 GCA_946480935.1 uncultured Bartonella sp.
GGTAGCCAGTAGGGTTGAATTCTGCTGAAATGACTTGCCCGAGTGCTCGACGATCATTGTACTGGAAGGTGATATAATCGCCGGAGGATAGCTTGAGAGCAGCGTTTACCCCTGTGACCGTAACGATGTTCCCTTTCTCGATCTTTGCAAGTCTACCGACAGTTTTAGCGATTTCTGGGGTATTCTTGTTCAATCGAGGACAGATATACACAGGATGCCGGATGAGCAAAGACTCCAAACCGCCCCGCACACTCGCCCAGATCATTCTAATTTCATTAACTGTCGGTAAATCCAAATCTTCTGATAGTCCGACATCGTCGAAACAATCAACTTCTACATCGACTGTCCATCGAGGATCCGCATATTCAACCGTATTGATAAGTCCGCTGCCGCTTTCCGATTGCGAAATATAACGCTGTAAATTGAAGTCAAATAATCGATATTGTATGTTATCAGGTAATGTTCTGAATGCCATCTTTTTGTCCTACATTCTGTTTTTGGTTTGCGCTTCATTAATCGTTTGGCCGATCAGGTTCGGTAGGTTTTTATGATATTCGCGAATGTTTCGTTGTGATACCTGTTGAGCTATTTCACGAACGTGAACATCAAACATGTCGGACGGTGCAACATGTACCGATAGATTTACCCGTTGAGCAGGTTCTGATAATCTCGGCTTCGTTTGAGTTTCTTGTCTTCCTGTAAATATTTGTACCGGCACTTTGCCGCCATTAGGCAGCGGAATGACTGCCTCTTGACCATGAACTATCCCGATAGGTTCGCCTCTCATTCCTCCCGTGTTAGCAGTTCCGGAAGCAAATCCTTTGCCTCCAAAAAGACCTCCAAAAAGACTTGAAAACAGGTTGCTTCCGCTATTTGATGCTGTGCTTGTGGTACGCAATTTGAACACATTATCAATCGCTGTGCTAATGGCGGAATCTGCGAAACGTTGCCCAAGGCGTAAAAATGCATCACCCAAAGCATCTACAAACTTCTTATTGTTGATAAGTCCATCGGTAAGTGTTCTGGAGAAATCCTTTGCAATGTCTTTGGTTTCCTCGATGCTTTTTTTGAGCTTTTCCTGCGTTGCTATAACTTGGTTTTTTGCCGCCACCGATTTTGCGAGAGATTCAGATTCTCTTTCTATCTCTGCCGTAAGTTCTGGAGTAAGTGTTAAATGTTCACGTTTCGCGGCATTGAGTAACTTCTGTTTAGCTTGAGCTTTTTCAACGGCATAACCATTATCATCAACCAACGGGTTTAACTGAGCAAGTGCATCGCGTTCGGCATTTAACGAAGCTGTTTGTTCTTGGATAGAACGAATCTCTTGCTGATAGTCATTAAGTTTTTTCTTAGAACCTTTACCGTCTTTGCTACCGATAACGGGATAATCCTTAACTGATACGGGGTCTTGCTTGGTCGCGCTCGGTTTGCCCTGTCCGCGTGATGATAGAACGGTCGTACCTTCTTCGCGCAACGCATCCTTTACACCGTTCGGATACTTGTTTTTATACCATTGCTGAATTGCATCTTCCGCCCCTTCTGTGAAGGATTTCCCGCTTTCTTCACCTTGACGCTTCCATTCGGTCTTGCCCTCTTGGCCTCCCGCTTGCGCTTTTTGGGCCGCTGCCCGTGTTTTAGGGGTTTGCAAATTAAAAAACCAAGATGGAAGATTATTGTTTACGGCATCTGTAATGCCAGAAGAGTCCAGCGCATCACCTATAGAAAATGGTCTGTTATTATTGGAAAACTCGGTCGCCTTTTCGCTAAACTTGAGGAACCATTCAACACTTTCTTTCAAGACCATGATGACTTGGTTTACCTCTTTGACAAGGTTATTCATGTCTACATTGTCAACAGTCGTTGATAGTTCTTGCAACGCCTTGCCGAACGTGTCCGTCGCTTCTGCGGACTTATTAAAACGACCTACAGCTTTGACCATCGAATTGTAAAGATTGGTCATTGCTTGCGAAACTGTTGTGCTTGTTCCTGCAAGGTTTTGGGTTATCTGTCCCGCGCCAACTTCAATGCCTCTGAAAAACGCCTGATTGGAAAGCTTGCCATCAAGAACCAATTGCCGCAACTTTGAAACAGATCCGCCCGCCTCTTTGATGCCATTGGCTGCTGCTCTCAGGATTGTTGGGGCACCGTCTACAATGGAATTGAATTCTTCTGCTTGAATGCGGCTACTACCTAGAGCTTGTGATAGCTGCAATAGTGCTCCAGATGCTTCTTGTGCGCTGGTTCCGCCAGCTCTCAATAATTGAGAAATGGTGTCGGTAAAATGAATTATTCCTTGAGTGTCAGTGCCTAACTCTTTTTGATTAAATGATAGACGTGAATAAAGCTGAACAAGACTGGCAATAGGCGTTGAATTGCGTTGTGCGGCCGCATAAAGTCCATCAAATACGTCAGTCAGTTGTTTGCCTGTCAATCCAGTCGACTTCAAGGCATTCTCAATGCTCGTATATTGGTCGGCAAGAGATGTCGCATTGCGCAATGTGAAAGCACCGGCTAACCCAATGAACAATCCTTTAAAACTCTGCGAGAAAGTCTGTTCAGCACTTGCATAAGTTTTGCTTAACAGACCAATCTTCGATGATGTGCTTGCTAATGCTCTATTAATCCGTGTAGTTGCTCGTTCGGCATCCTTTGCCATATTATCGGTTGCAGACTTACTTTCTTTCTTCATTAAGCGGTAAGTGCCCGTTGCACTATCCGCCGCGCGCTTCAGTTGCTTTTCCATGTCTCCCAATCGGACGACAACAGAATAGAGAAGCTGTTCATTGTTTTGGCTCGTTTCTGACATCTTTCACCTCATGCCACATACATTTCAGGTTCAAACCATTCTTCGCTCGTGATGAAATGTGCTTCACCCATTGAACAACGGCCGACAGCCATTGCAGTAGCAACAGCTCCGTCAATCTTGTTTCCCGATTTCGCTTTGTGCATCATGCGATTTCCGGCTTTGTCTGTTTCTATTTGGATGTTTTCAAAATTCCATCGGAGGACTGGATGCCCGCCATGTTTGAACGTACGGGCTAGAATGGAACGTTCGAGTTCCTTGACCGCTGGTGCCATTGAAACCCAACCTTGACGGAATTCAACGGCGGTTATTCCATCCTCGTTCAAGTTTGCCATCATTGAACGACCGTATGTCGGATCAAAGGCAACTTCTTTGACGTTAAACCGTGCACATAGTTCGCGGATATGGTTTTCTACCGCTCGTAAGTCTACCGTATTGCCTTCGGTAGGGATGATAAAACCGTCTTCTGCCCAAGCGATATAATCCACTCCATGTAGTTCTCCCCTAGCTCTCAGATTGTCTTTAGGACAGAAAAACCATGGATAAACAGAATATCCGGTATCTCTATTGCCGAAACAAGCAACGACTGCTGTCAGGTCTTCATTCTTTGAGAGATCTACACCTAGCCAACATGGTACTTGCTTAGCTTCCATGTCTTCAAGATCGACTTCTCCGCACCCTTCATCATAAATGGACATTTCGACGAATGGGCTAGTCGATTTATCTAACCATTTGTTGAGATTGTATTGTAAGAAACTGTCGCGTTCAGAAGGTGAATATTCCGCCTTTTTCGCTTTATCTCTGAAGCCGTTCAGATCAGGGAAACCGTATTTTAGACCGGGATTGACACCATACCAGACTTTTTCATCATGCCAATCATCACCGTCTTCCGCCATAAAAATGACGGGCAGTGTTGCTGGATCCTCTATCTCTCCTTTTTGTACTTTGATGGCATATTCAACTTGTTGCCATGCAAGGTTTTCTTGCCCTCTGCCTGATGTGCTTGCAATAACCATCAGCGTTTCAGGTATCTTAACGAGTGCGCTATCCAGAGCTTCCCACTGTTTCCGGCCTGCACTGCCTTCCCATGCGTGTAATTCATCCGCTATGACGATTTTCGGGGTTTTACCATGAAGCACTTTGCCATCAGCAGCGACAGCAACATAACGTGTTTTATGTTTGGGATATGATATTCTTGAGACGTAATCCCGTACTGACATATGACTGAATAAACGATGATCGAATTCGACGATTAACCTAACTTCATCAAATAATTCTCGCGCCTGTTCATGTGCGGATGCCGCCGAGATGATGAGATCACCTGCTTGCTTTTCCGGTCCGCATAAATGCAAAAGAGTTATACCTGCTGCAAGGCTGGTTTTCCGGTTTCCACGCGGTAATAACAGCACGACGCGCCGGACAATTCTCCGGCCGTCTTTATCCCTAGGGCCATAGATGCGCTTGATGATCTGTTCTTGCCACGGGAATAATTGGAACGGATGTCCAACGTCCGGATTTTTGGGGTGCTTCAGACGGCGCAACCATTCCACAGCCCTTTGACCATGTCCAAAATTGTCCTCGATTTCTTCGGGATTATCAATCCAAGAGGGTATCATCATCAGTTGCACCTACAGAAGCTCTCGAACGCGATACTGGTGTCAATCCCAATTCAGCCGCTAGTAATCTAGCGCGGGTCATAGCGTCAGCTTGAATACCTACGGCCGGATTGCGCTTTGGCATGCCGTCACGAAAAATAATCGCTCCTTGATCTTGGATGTTGCGTTCCATTTCCCTGACTAAGCCAGTTGCAATACAGTAGTTCTCTAACCCTCCAATATCGGCTTCTGTTAGGATTTTCCTTTCATTGAGTATCGGCATCACACGCTTCCATTCGGCCGCTGCATCCTTCGATAGCCAGCGCGGGGGCTGAAGACGCGAGACGATGGCCTTGTTATCATTCTTCATATTTTTGGGTTTTCTACCTCTCATTAGGATTTCTCCAGACACCGGATTTCTAAGCCTTCGCGCCGTCCGATTTCCGATGTTTCTTTGATGTTAAATGTGCGCCCGTTAAATTCGATAAGACACGAGTTGTTGACGCCGTTAATGAAGCGGGTTCTAAAGATCATAATTGTCTCGTCAGACGCCCCATAGGCGCGAATGAATTCCTCGGTGCTTTGTTGCACTATCTCAGCGCGCAACGTAGCTAGCGGTACTTTCTCGGTTATTGGATTGCCAAAATCGTCTATTCCAGACTGGTCAATTTTGACGATTCTAATAACGTGCGTTAGCTTGCCCGCTTTCATGGTTGTTCCTCCACGATCAGGCTTTCAATGGTGAGTATGCCATGGCTATGTTCACCATCCGGATCACGCAAAAAGCGAGTAGTTGCCACATACCAATCAACACAGTGATAACCGGTGTCTAATTCTGGTTTTCCGTTCCTTATCGCCTGTCGAATTGCTCCGGAAATGGCTTTTGTACCGGTTAAACCAGTTTCGGTTTTCCAGATGTCTACAGTCGAATAAATGCGCCAATTACACCGTTTTATATTGCTGCTATCATCGACAATCTGATCGCTACCTAACAGTATCAACGGATCGACTTTTGGCTGTTGGTTGCGATCCAGAATGTTCTTAAAAGGCACAAGAGAGAGAACCTCCGGCGTCGTTGTAAGACGTTTATAGATAGCCTTTTGAATTGCTAGCTCGAGCATCATTTAGTCCCCTCTACTGCCTTTTTGATTGTCCGTTTCAGTCTGCCCTTAATCCGCTTTTGAAGCTCTCTAGCACTCGGCCAGAAAAAAGGCTGGGCAGGCATTTTGCTTGTTCCATACTCGACCAAATGAGGATAACGGACATCACTATTTCCAACGGTTACAATCGCCTCTAATTCCTCAGCAGTCGCACTTCCACCAGGCTGAGAATAGGGCGGGGTTGTTTCATTAGGCTTTGTTACTGTTATGCTGTCGGCTAAACGTCCTGTGCGCTTTGGTGCCTTGTCCTTCATACTGTTGGCTAATTCATTTGCCGACTTGATTAAAGCAGGCTCGCATTGTTGGCGAACGGCCTTCGGTATAGCCTGCATACGGGCGCGGAATTTATCCCATGAAGCTTGATCATTATCTGTCATGTCAAAATGTCCAATCGCGAAAACTGCGGATAATGTCATCACACCCATGAGGAATAGATGAAATGACGCCCCCGACGGCTTCCCTCTGTTCGTACCACCAAGCGGCAATTTGGCAGACAGCTTCCTGCAATGCCGGAGGAATAGGATCGTTACCGTTGTTGCCGTAACGCTCTTCAATTTTGTAGCCTAAAAGGCTCTCGACATAATTTTGTGCGGCTTGCATTTTTAATGTCAGCAAATCGTCATCAATATCCCCGATGTCATCGGTAAAATTGAGCTGATCTTTAACTTGTTTGAGCGTCAAAATAGACATTTGAAAAAAAATCCTATTTTTTAAAAATAACGAGGCTGTGCCCGACCGCCGGTGCCCAAGAGAGGCAAAAAGTTTGAACACTGCCCCCCTCGGAAGTTGCCATGCATCTATTACGCTTCATTGGAATCTGCGGCATCGACAACGACGATGTTAGAATTGATGCCAAGCGTGGCCTTTAGCTTGACGATGTTATTTGCTTCGCCAGCCTCTTCACTTGCGCTCATAACCTTAGCAATGAATAGCCGCTCTGATGGTGTTCCATCTACTGGAGCGTCATGGAAGACGATACGAAATGCATAATCGTAAATTGTTCTTTCTGCTGCTCTAATTGCTTTCTGGCCTGCATCCGAATAATCGACGCCTATAATGATTTCCATGTTGCCAGCGTTGCGTAGTCCTTTGTACTTTTGAACACGCATGTTACCAATGACACCAAACGTCACTTCTTCTGATGTGTCACCCAATGAACCGATATTCTCTAGTCCATTGATTTCGGTCCATGTTTGAGATGCAAAGTCTGACAGAACAAAGTCTGAGTTCTTGTTTTTAATGGCTGTACCAATGAACAGTTTTGTGCCTGCTGTGGTAAATATCGACATGTTAGTGATTCCTTTCTTCGCGCTGCTTGACGCTTGAATGACAATGAGTGCATAGGGCTTGCCAGTTGTTTCGGTCGGAAAACAAAGTCTTGTCACCCTTATGCGGTTTGATGTGATCTACTACGGTTGCAGGTGCTCCACACCGGACGCAAAACCGATGTTCTTTCAGATAAGCTGCGCGCCATCTTTCCCACGTCCTTGAATAGCCACGTCTTGATGAATTAGGACGCTTCAAGTCATGCCTTGCCTTGCGTTCTGCATCGCTTTTACGTTCACAGGGACAACGGACGCCATAAGCGACACGATACCCGCAATTACAAATTCTTGGTGCTGCATAAGGCATGAGAAAGACTCCTAAAGATTGCTCGTGAGACGATGAGGAAAAGGTAGAAAAAGCCAGTGCCTCATCGTCTCTTTTACGGAATGAGCGGTCCCGCAATCTACCACTGGCTTATCTCGTTATTTTGATGATGTGAGTGTGAGTTTACGAATGCGATCGGGATGCGTTACGTCGGCACCGACACGACGACGCGCATGAAAACGAACGATGCCTTTCGTTGCTTGGGTATATGGATCGGAAAAGATTTCAAATCCTACACGGTCCATAATGCGATAGCCGGACAAGTCACCAAAAATAATAGGTGTCTTGCCTGCTGCTGGGTCTGGCATATCGACAGCTTCAACAACTGGTCGCCCCAACAAAGTTGCAGGCTGCCCATCTTTGAGGCTTTCCTGCCAAATATAATCCCCATTCGCATTCTTGAGCTTGCGTACGGTTGCGATGGTATTGCGGTTCATAACGAACACGCCTTTTTGGGAATAGAACGTCGGCAATGAGTAAATGAGGTCAATGAGCGTATCACCATCAATAGCGGCTGCATTGGTAGTCTTGATCTGGGGAGATGTAAGTAAGCCCATTGGCTGCTTAACGCCTGAGCCTAATATAAACGACTCCGCTTCGGTAATAGCAAAGCTTTCGGCTAAATCGCTTTTTAGTTCGTCTTCCAGATTGTAAGCATTATCTTCCATCAATTGACGAGAAATGTCGGCAAAAGTAGCCAGCTCGAACGGCTTGATAGCGACCTGTTCATATTTCAGGCTCGTTTCTGAACGTTCTTCTATCTCTTCTACCCATTTAGCTTTAGTGCTTTCCAACCGACGCGGCCAACGCATTTCCGCACTCGCCATCGTTTTGACGTTAGCATATTGGCGAATTGGTGACATTTCACGCAACAGCTTGATGATCTCATCGCCAAATTCCGGCGGTGCCAAATAACCAGCCTGTGCGCTGTCTCCAACCGTCAAAGCTTTTTTCTCAAGATCGCTTAAGCCTTCTTTGCCATGGCGCAAATACGTTCCAAAAGCTTTCTTTTCCAATAGTGTTTCTTCATCCGGCACGTCATTATATTTGCCGTTGCCTGCGCGCTGCATCTTTGCCTCAAGTTCATCTACGCGCTTGCTAATTTTGCTCATATCAATCTGTTTGATGATGCCGGCTAATTCATTGATTTTCTTTTCCAAGCCTGCATCAGTCTTCGTTTCTGTCTCAGTTGCTTTAGTGTCCAAGATATTTTCCTTTCTGGCATCCAGTGCTTTTGCTGATGTGATCCTCGCCCCCGGATGAGCCGGAACGGCAACGATAGATATTTCTTTGAGTGACAAATCCGAGATAATCCGGCCGCCGCCCTTGCGGGTGTCTGCATGTTTTATGATGAAACCTATAGAAAGGCCGGTGACAGCCTTTTCTCGAATAAGTGCACGTACTTCGCGGGCGCGCTGTATTTCATTGACCAGTAGACGCCCTTTAACTTTCAGGCCGTTGTCTGTTGCTTCAACAGTATCCCAAACGCCGATAGCTTCCCCTTGATTGTGCGTGTCCAACATAGGAAGCGGGCAACTTGTCTCTGAGAAAGCTTGTTTCGTGATCTCATCGCCATAGCTATCAGGAGAATTGAATAGCCATGCCAGCCCTTCGATTTCGCCTATCTCGGATACAGTGAACGCCGCTTTTGTTTCTAAGTGCTCGATCATTTTTCACCTCGATAAGCTGTGCGGTCAGCAGCAAAGGCATCAACCTGAACCTGTAACCAGTGAACACTCTTGAGAATGCGGATAATATTTTCAGAATTGCAGGGGACAGCCTGACCAGCTTCTGAAAGGTTCCAGTCTAAAACAAGAGAAGCGAGAGATGATAAGCGGGCCTTTTCGCGATTTTCGGCCGATATGTTTCCATCCTCATCACTGAGTTCACTGAGATCATCGACAAGCTTTAGGCGCGCTCTACGCGCAATCTGTGAATCTGGACCAGCAACGCGAAACTTGATGCCGGTTGTTTGACCTGTCACAGGATCCATGACATCGTATTCATGCCCTTTTTCCTGATCGGCCAAATTGTTATAGATTTCGGTCAAATCCATCATTGATCTTCTTTCTCATCATCAGCCTCTGAAGGTTTTTCGGTATTTTCCAAAAAACTATCCGGCTTAGTTGCAATGTTCGGATTGATGAATTCGTCGCCGCCTTCGTATGGTGCGAGATTTTCGCGGGCGCGACATTCATTCGGGTTCATAACTCTGCTACTGATAAGCGTTGCATAGGACGCGGCACGACTTGCAAGGTCGGTCTTCAGAAGATCGTTGGTCTCGAATTCGACGTAATAGTTTTCACGCTCATCTTCGGTGAAGAGTTTCAGCTTGAGTTCACCTTGCCACGCCTTTAGCCAACGCGAGAGAGTGAACGTCAAAAAGTTTTCTCTTAATTCAACAGCATTGCCCCATGTTGCCCGTCCAAGCTCGTAAAGCATTGGCGGGGGGACGCGGAAAATACGGGCTATTTCCGTAATTGCATGACGCCACGTTTCGAGAAATTGGGCATCAACGCTTGTGAATGTAAATGGTTTGAATTCGACGCCATCATAAAGGATTGCGGTTTTTCCGTTTTCTCCTTCGCTTTCGTGGGTCTCTCTCCATGCTTTGCGCGTTTGTTTGACAGCGTCTTCTCCCATGCCTTTGGGAAACATCAGAGCACCGCTAGGGCGCGCTCCACGGCCGAACAGATAACCGGCATGTTTTTCTAATGCCAAAGCCACGCCTATAGCGTTCTTACAGTCGTTGACCGGACTCACACCTTTAAAACCGTCTAATGATGCGGTTTTGATGTGAATGATATTTTCTCTTTTGATAGTACGTCCGGTGCTTTTGCCCGTACCTTGAAGGTAAATCGGTTCCCCAAAATCATCAGTTTCTATACTGATAGAAGCGGGGTTTAACCGGATTAAATTTTGCGGCTTATTTCCATTAACCCGAATGATTTCGGCATAACCATTGCCATAGAGCAGGCAATCACGCTGTACTTGTTCACGTAAGTCTTGAGCCGTTGTCCAACTATTCGGAAAGTCCAACACCTTGGCAACAGGGTGATCTATCACTCGGTCGCGTTGGTCTCCATTTTTCTTAAAGACATGTAAGGGAAGTTGTCCGACTGGTTCGGCTATGGCTTCAATTGCCGCACGAACTGGTGTGCACCGCATAGCATTAGCGGGCGTAACCGATATTCCGGAGATTGACTTGCTCGATTGAAATAATTCAACCAGCCAATCTTCTGGAGCGGTAATCTGTGACTTTTGCTCGATAGCTTGCGTCTTAATGGAAAAGGGCCATATTTTCATGGCCCCTTTATAGCATTAGCAAATTATCTATCTTACTGGTTTTACAGGGTTTTATAAGGTTTGTTCCGGTTTTGTGCTGAAATACAAATCCAGTTCATTCCTTTTTGCGCAATAACGCCGCCCGACTTTTGAAACTGGAGAGCCGTCAAGATGTGCAAGTGTATTGGTTACAAAGTCTGCTGATGTTCCAATATATCGCCCGATTGCTTCAGCCGTCCATATGATTTCAGATTGCCTCTTATTGTTTTGATGCAAGGTCAGATCATCAAATTTTTGAGGCGTTAGTATTTTTGCCATTATCTGTAAT
>CAMLLT010000067.1 GCA_946480935.1 uncultured Bartonella sp.
GGAATCATAATCCTTGTGTCGGGGGTTCAAATCCCTCCTCCGCTACCAAAGCCGCTTTTTCTCCCCTTTTTTGATAGCTGCTGCTTAATCGCTTCCTTTATAAGGATAACTTCTCTCGTAACGGCTTTCGGCTCACAAAACCGAGCTTTTTGTTTTTTAAAAAACATGTTTCCAAGGAGCGCCCCAAGTCTTGCCGTTTCAACTTGAAAAATGCAGCGTCGCCGTACTTTTCGCCGCCTGAAAGGCACAAAACCGGTAGCCAACGCGCATCAAGATTTCATCCGTTTCATGGAAAAAACAGCGCGTTTAGCGTTAAAACAGCGCAATTATTTGTCTCCCGCACGGGAAAGTCTATGAAATCCGGATAAAACTTCCCTTTTAAAAAACGTTCCTTTAAAAAATCCGCCCAACTATTCAAAAAAGCATTATTCTTTTTTGAATAGAAAAATTGCCGATATTTTCTTTCCTCGTCAAATTTAAGTAATTTTCTCTATCATTATGGGACAAATCAACCGGTTTTATATTTCTTGCTTCAATCTTTCCGTCATTTTCGTTTTGAAGCCGCGACTTTCTTGCAATTATGCGATTTCCGGTTTGTTTTTCTTCTGGTCACCGTTACTTTTGTTACGCTTTTAAATCGGCTTATCCGGTTTTATTGAAACAGGCTCGTTTTGAGCTTGAAACCTTAAGTTTCAGGATTCTTAAGATTCTGTTTCATATAAACACCGGCAAAATGAATGAGCCAATCCGGATGGCCTTATTGTTTCGTTTCCGCTGCCCACTTTTCCCGTCAGGCTTTCCTGTGGCGGATTGTGATTCGTTTTGTTCTCCTCGTCTCGGGTCAAAACATGGGCGTCGGGTTGAAAACATTTGCACTTTTCATTTTCTCCCGATCGCTTCATTTTCCCGATATCTACCATCCACCGTTTTCCAGCTATTTTTTGACCGTCTCGCTTAACCTATGATTCTTCATAGAAGAGGCTTCCTTCAAAAAATAAATAGTCCGGGAAGAATAGCGTCGCAGCCGGGTTAAATTTTTTACGCCCGAACTAGCCAGGCGGTTTCGCACCATTTGGCTGTTTTCTTTCAGGCTTTCTTTCAAAATTATTTCTGTTCAACCGTTTTTCGGAGCTTAATGTTGTTTTCGCTGATTAAGCCCCATGAACGTAATTTGTCTCGGTTTAAAACCCCAAGAAAAGAGATAATTTTTTTGGAGTTTCATGTTTGTTGCCGGTTAAAAATGGCATTATTGTTAAATGTGGGGTAAGAAGTCCCCGTTGATTGACAAAATGACAATCATTTTGCCAAATCGAAAAGAATGACCGCAATTTTTACCCGTTGCGCCTGATAACAGAGAATATTGATGAATCTTTCAGATATTGAAATAGCCCGTCAAGCAACCAAACTGCCTATTCGTGACATTGCCGCAAAACTTGATATTCCTTACGAGGATATTGTTCCTTACGGCCATGACAAGGCAAAAATCAGCGCAAAATACATCGAGACGCTCAAAAACAATAAAAACGGCAAACTCATTCTGGTGACTGCTATTAACCCGACACCGGCAGGTGAAGGAAAAACTACAACCACAATCGGCCTTACTGATGCGCTCAATCATATTGGCAAAAAGGCTGTTGCATCGTTAAGAGAGCCGTCTTTGGGGCCGAATTTCGGCCAGAAAGGTGGTGCAGCCGGTGGCGGACGTTCGCAAGTCATTCCGATGGAAGACATCAATTTGCATTTTACCGGCGATTTTCACGCCATCACATCGGCCAATAATCTTCTTGCTGCCATGGTGGATAACCACATTTATTGGGGCAATGAACAGAATATCGATTCCCGCCGGATTACATGGAAACGCGTGGTCGACATGAATGATCGCGCGCTTCGTGACATTGTTATTTCCCTTGGCGGGGTAAAAAACGGGTTTTGCCGCCAAAGCGGTTTCGATATTACGGTGGCCTCCGAAATCATGGCAATTTTCTGCCTTTCCGAAAACCTTGCCGATCTCACAAAGCGCTTGGGGAAAATCATTATCGGTTACCGTTACGACAAAACACCCGTTACCGCTTCCGACATTCACGCAGAAGGCGCAATGGCAGTTTTGTTACGCGATGCATTGGCGCCCAATCTGGTTCAGACAATCGAACACAATCCGGCTTTTATCCATGGCGGGCCTTTTGCCAATATTGCCCATGGTTGTAACTCGGTCATTGCCACTAAAACCGCGTTGAAGCTTGCCGATTATGTGGTCACAGAAGCCGGTTTCGGTGCTGATCTTGGAGCGGAAAAGTTTTTCGACATCAAATGCCGCAAAGCCGGATTGAAACCCGACGCAACGGTGATTGTTGCAACAATCCGTGCATTGAAAATGAATGGCGGCGTTGAAAAAGCCGATCTTGCCCACGAAAATGTTGCGGCATTGAAAAAAGGTACTGCCAATTTGTTGCGCCATATTTCCAATATGGAAAAATATGGTGTACCGGTCATTGTGGCCATTAATCATTTCAATTCCGACACCGATACGGAAATAGAGGTTTTAAAGAAGGCCGTTGCTGAAACCGGCCATCAGGCCATTATGTGCCGCCATTGGGAAAAAGGTGGTGAAGGTGCCGAAGACCTCGCCCGTGCTGTTGTGCAAATGATTGCCGCAAACAAAAGCAATTTCCACCCGCTCTATGCTGACGACTTGTCGCTCGAAGAGAAGATCGACACGATTATACGCGAGATTTATGGCGGGCGTGGTGCGAATATTCCGGCCAATATTCTGAACCAGTTGAAGGCTTGGGATGAGGAAGGTTACGGGAACTTGCCGGTCTGCATGGCAAAAACACAATATTCGTTTTCCGCCGACCCGAAACTGCTGGGCGCGCCGGAAAATTTCACCATTCCGGTACGTGAAGTCAAACTCTGTGCAGGAGCCGGATTTGTTGTGGTTATTTGCGGTGATATTATGACTATGCCGGGGCTTCCCCGCCATCCTATGGCTGAAAAAATTCACCTTGGTGAAAACGGCGAAATCGAAGGCCTTTCCTGACCCCTCAACCATATTCATAAACACTTTCAAACCGTCGGCTTAAATATTTGGCTGGCGGTTTGCACGTCTTTATAGCGCGCAAATGCTCAAGACTTTGGCCGCCTGAATGCATAAGGCTTTATAACGCTCAAATGTGCAAGGCTTGATAACGCGCCACTGATCGAGACTTTTAAGTTCACCTGATTTTCGGCTGCGTGCTCCCATTTCAACTCAAGATTTTCAGATTTTGCCTGATCCCGGCTGCTTCTGCCTTTTATAGCTTCTATAAATGCGACCGCGCGGGTCTCATGCCGTTGCCATTCCTGCGTGTTATTTCTTCTGTTTCTTCCCCCCCCCTCTTCTCCTCGTTATTCCGTCTCCCCATTTTTCCCCTTGAAGCCTTTTCTTTCTGTTTTTCTGCCTTGCTATTCCTTCCCTATCAATCCATAGCTTTTCTGATCGCCCTCACCTTTCTTTCGCCCTTCTGTTCCTTCTCTATCAAGACGCGCCTTTTCTGATCGGCCTGCGCCTTTTCCACGCCTAGCTGTTCCGACACCCTGTTCTTCCTTCACCTTGGTGTTCCCTCTCCTCGCTATTCCTTTCGCCCTTCTATTTCTTTTCTTCTCTGTTCCTTCCCTATCAACCCGTGCCTTTTCTGATCGGCTCCTGCCTTTTCCACGACCCGCTGTTCCGACACCCTGTTCTTCCTTCACCTTGCTGTTCCCTCTCCTCGCGATTCCTTCCTTTTACTGTCCCTTCCCTATCAAGCCGCGCCTGTCTCGAATGGCTTGCACCTTTTCCTTCGTTTTCATTCCTTCACCTTGCTATTCCCTCTCCTCGCCGTTTCTCCTCCTCTCTCTTCCTTCCTTTTACTGTCCCTTACCTATCAAGACGCGCCTGTCCCGAACGGCTTGCACCTTTTCCTGTCTCCCTTTCTGTTTTGCGCTTTCAAATTGCGGCTTCAGACCTTTGCTCCTTGTCCCGCGCTTTTCTTTTTTCCAGTCGCTGTTTTCAGACCATGGAATGATTGCTACATTTTAACCGGATAATAAAAAACCCCGGTTGGAGACCGGGGTTTTGTTTTTGGTATTGTCAACAAGCAATCATGCTTCTTGAACATTATTACCTGACTGTTTGTCGGGTGCGGATTGAGCTTCCGGTGCATTGCCGCCATTTGTCGGCTCTCCACCGGCAGTTCTTCCGGCACGGTTTCCGCTAAACAGACGGTAGAACATCGGGATAAAGAAGGTTGCAATACATGTTGCAGCCAACATACCGCCGATAACACCGGTACCAATTGCGTGACGGCTAGCGGAACCGGCACCGGTAGATCTTGCCAAGGGGACAACACCAAGGATAAACGCCAGAGATGTCATCACAATCGGGCGGAAGCGAAGACGTGCCGCAGAAATCGCCGCGTCGATTGCCGATTTGCCGCTTTCACGTTCAAGCACAGCAAATTCGACGATCAGGATGGCGTTTTTCGCAGCCAGCCCCACCAGCGTGACCAAACCGATCTGGAAATAAACGTCGTTGCTCAAGCCCCTTAGGTAAGTGAATGTCAACGCACCGGCAATCGCGAATGGCACGGCGGTGACAACCGCAAAAGGCAGGCTCCAGCGTTCATATTGCGCAGCCAGAATGAGGAACACCATAATGATACCGAAGATCATAGCGGTCGAACCGGCACCACCGGCCACAACTTCCTGATAGGCGGAACCTGTCCATGCAATCTGGTAAGTATTCGGCAAAACCTTGCCGGCAATATCGGTCATGGCCTTGATCGCATCACCGGAGGTAAAGCCGGTTGCCGGATCACCCATGATCTTGGTTGCATAGAAAGCGTTGAAGCGTTCAAGCTGGTCGGAACCGGTAATACGCGTTGTTTGGACAAGCGCATTCAACGGTATCATGCTGCCCGAATTGGACCGTACAAATACCTGCTTGATGTCTTCCGCACTTTTACGGAACTCGCCTTCGGACTGGATTTTAACCTGATAGTTTCGTCCGTAAAGAGTGAAGTCGTTGATATAGATGTTACCGAATGTTGCCGAAAGGGCATCATAAATCGAATTGATCGGCACATCCATAGCACGGGCTTTGACACGATCGACATGGAAGTCGTACTTCGGAACGTTCGGGTCAAAAGTGGTGCGGACATTCTTCAATTCCGGACGCTGGTTGGCAGCTTTGACGAGCGACATAGTCATTTTATAGAGGTCATCAATCGAGCCACCGGCGCGGTCCTGTAGATAGACTTCAAAGCCGCCGGTTGTCGACAAACCGGTAATGGGCGGCGGGTTGAAGGCGACCGTTACACCGTCCTTGATGCTCGATGTCATGCCGATCACCTGTGGAGCAATGTTACGTGCATCATCCTTCGGGTCGGGTCTCTCTTTCCAATCCTTGAACATGACGAACATGGCGCCCGAACTTGTCTTCAAACCGCCCGAAAGCAGGTCATAACCGGCAAGTTCTGCAATATTTTCGACCGCAGGGTTTTGCTTGAGAATTTTATAGGCCTTGTCGACAACACCTTGTGTTCTTTCAAGCGATGAAGCCGAAGGCAGGAACGAAACCGCAAGCACATAACCCTGATCTTCATCCGGAACGAGAGAGGAAGGAACCTTCTCGAACATGAAGACAGCAAAGACACAAACCAGCACAAAACCGATAATGCCATACCAGAATTTATGGACAAAGAAGCTGACGCCCGAAACATAAAGATCGGTGATCTTCTGGAATGTCTCGTTAAACCAGCGGAAAGGTGCAATCGGTTCGCTCTGGCGCGGCTTCAACAACAACGAGCACAAAGCCGGCGTCAATGTCAAAGCCACAGTACCGGAGATAACAACCGAAATGGCGATGGTAACAGCAAATTGCTGATACATAACACCGGCCATACCGCCCATAAACGACACCGGAATGAACACGGCGCACAGAACCAGCACAATAGCCACAACCGGCCCCGTCACTTCGCTCATCGACTTGATTGCGGCATCATGAGGTGAAAGCTTTTCTTCCGACATGACGCGTTCGACGTTTTCCAACACCACAATCGCGTCATCAACCACAATACCGATGGCAAGCACCAGCCCGAACAATGTCAACATATTGATCGAGAAGCCGAGCACGTAAATGCCCGCAAAGGTTCCGATAATAGATATTGGCACGGCGATAATCGGAATAAGCGTCGCTCGCCAGTTTTGCAGGAAGATGAACACAACCACAATAACAAGCAGAATAGCTTCGATGAAGGTGTGGACAACTTCCTCGACGGAAACCTGAATGAACTTGGTGGTATCGTAAGGAACCGAATATTCGATCCCCGGCGGGAAGGCGACTTTCAATTCATCCATACGTTTCTTGATCGACTGCATGGTGGCAAGCGCATTGGCACCCGGTTGCAGGAAGATCAGAATCGGCACCATAGGATTGCCGTTCAAATTGGATTCAATGAAATATTGCTGGGTACCGAGTTCGATACGCGCAACATCTTTCAAACGCAGAGACGCACCCGTATCATCCGACCGCAAAATAATGTTGCCGAATTCTTCTGTCGTAACAAGGCGGCCTTGCGTCGTTGCCGAATAGGTGAAAGCGCCATTAATATCCGGCTGTTCACCGATACGACCGACAGGATACTGGTTGTTCTGTTCCTTGACCGCATTGATAACGTCGGTCGGTGTCATATTATATTGGGCAAGCTTGTCAGGCCGCAACCAGATACGCATCGAATAATCGACGTGTCCGAGAACCTGCGCATCACCAACACCGGGAATACGTTTCAAATCGTCAACAACGTTAAGCAATGCATAGTTGCCGACATAAATACGGTCATAGGCGTTGGTTGTCGAACGCATGGCAACAAGGCCAAGGATGGACGAGGAGCGTTTATCGGCAACAACACCAAGGCGCTGCACGTCCTGCGGCAAAGTTGTCAAAGCACGCTGAACGCGGTTATTGACGTTAATGGTTGCCTGATCGGGGTCTGTTCCAAGCGCAAAAGTAACAGTGATCTGCAATGTACCAGACGCATTGCTGGTCGATTGCATATAGATCATGTCTTCAACGCCGTTGATCTGCTGCTCGAGCGGCACGGCCACAGTCTGCGCCACTGTTTCGGCACTGGCACCCGGGTACTGTGCCGAAACCACCACCTGCGGTGGCAGCAAATCAGGATATTGGGCAATCGGCAATATGCGCATACACATAAAGCCGGCCAATACGATGATAATGGATATAACCGACGCGAAAACCGGCCGGTTAATAAAGAAACTATAGCTCATTGTGCGGGTCCCGAAGCTTTTGCATTGCCCCCGTTAGGTGCTTGTTGCGGCGCATCGTCGGTGACATTAACCATCAGGCTCTGCCCCTCAGGAACACGCATCAGCCCCTGTTCAATATAAACCTGGCCTTCGGTGACAACTTCATCTCCGTCACGAAGCCCCTGAACGATCTTGTTTTTGTCTTTTGCGTCAAATTCGGCACTGTCAATCAGCCAATCGCCGTTCTGCATTTTGCGTACGGCCTTGACGGGACGTTGCTCGACAACCATCAACCGACCGGCCGGTTTTTGCGGCTGACCCTTGCCGGCATTGCCAGCATTAGCGGCAGCCGGAGCCGGAGCGCCTTGCGGAGCATTCGAGCCTGCCTTTGGTGGCTCGGGCTTTTTCAACAAATAGACAAACTGGCCACTGCTGTTTTGGATGAGAGCCGATTCCGGAATGGTCATGGCATTCGCTAATTTGATACCGGTGACCGTTACACGTACAAACATACCCGGAACCAGACGACGATCGGGGTTGGCAATAACAGCACGTGCCCCCAAGGTTCCTGTCTGCTTGTCAATTGTCGGCGAGGTAAAATCAACCGTACCTTGTTCGGGGTAATCAACCCCTTCACCAAGGCGGACAGTGACTTTCAGATTGTCGATCTTTTCGCCGCGTTTCTGCATCTCGTCCATCAAATGGCGAATCTGTTCATATTCACCATCGGCAAAGGAGAAGTTGACATAGATCGGGTCAAGCTGGGTAATGGTGGTAAGCAAGCTCGACGTCGGGTCGGTTCCGATAAGCGAACCTTCCGAAACAGCCTCGCGGCTGGTCAACCCGCTGATCGGGGCTGCCACTTTCGTATATTCGAGATTGAGCTCGGCAGTGCGCAACTCGGCTTTTGACTGCATCAATGTTGCTTCATCGGCATCGCGTTTGGCAAAAGCCTGATCACGCAATGACGTTGATTGCACCTTCTGTTTCACCAGTTCTTCGGCGCGGTCGGCATCACGAACCGACTGGTCGTAATTGGCTTGCGCCTGGGCAACCTGCGCGCGCGCCGATGCAACAGCAGCCTCGTATTTGTCCGGATCAATCTCGAACAATATGTCGCCCTGTTTGACTTCCGAGCCTTCCACAAAATTGCGGTGCAACAAAATACCGCCGACACGGGCACGAACTTCTGTTTCACGATAGGCAACAACACGGGCTGCATATTCGTAATTTAACGGAACTTCTGCCTGATGGATAACCTTGCCGCTTGCTTGTGATGGCGGCGGCATATGTTTTTCTTCTTTGCCACAGGCAACGAGTCCAAAAGACAGCACGCCAACAAAAAGAGCGGCCGATATTTTCCTTAATAGTGTCATAGGATGTCAGACCTTGATATTTTTTTCGTGTCCGGTAAAATATACATACATGGATGTTTGTAAATAGCTAATTCGCTAATAACCACTTAATAACAGCAATAATAAGGCGTCACAACCGGTTGCAAAGACTTAATCGAACTTTTTTAATCAGGATTTTGCTTTTTTAGGACAAGATGTGGTGTTTGCGGGGTCTATGACGGGACAAAAGGGGTAACAAGATGCGCCGGACAAAAGCCGAGGCAAGCGAGACACGTGAAGCCATTCTTGATGCTGCAGAAACGGCTTTTCTAACCAAAGGTGTTTCCAAAACGTCATTGAACGAAATTGCCGAACGGGCCGGTGTCACACGCGGAGCAATCTATTTCCATTTCCGCGATAAACCGGCCATTTACAATGCCATTATCGACCGTATCAAATTTCCGCAAGAAGACCTTATTGATGAAGTAAGCCGCAATGATTCTGTCAATCCGATTGATGTTTTGGAAAAATCGGCCTGTGCTTCACTCAGCCGTTTTGCCGAGGACGAGCACCAGCAGCGGGTCATGACAATTATCACTTTGCGTTGCGAATATGTCGATGAATTTTCGCAAATGATATTACGCTTGAGGGAAGCTCACGACAGTATGCTCGATCTTTTTACGCGTATGCTCTATGTGGCGCAAAGCCGCGACATGCTTTCCGATGAATGGGAACCCGAAGATGGCGCACGCGTGCTCGTGTGTGTGGTGGGCGGCATTCTTCACGAATGGCTGAATTCGGCAAAGAATTTTGACCTCTATGCGCTCGGTACAAGATTGATTCTAAGCCAAACCAGCTCTTTCCGAAAAAATCCCCGCCAACTTGTCGGGTGAAAAACTTTTAAGTTTAAAAAATAACCGGCAAATTTTTTTTAGCTTGTTTTATTCAAGCTTCACCACTTTGAAAATCGCCAAAACAACAAGCCCGTTTCCGGCAGAAATTTGCCCATTCTGCTTTCGCCTTTAAAATAAAGCGGAATTTTTAAAAAATGGGATTTTTCAAAATAGGCGCATTCACCGATCACCTTTTTTGCCGGTGATTATTCGCCCGCCCAAAGGTAAATAGCACGGCAATTGCGGAAAACTGCTTTGCCAATAGAGCACCTTTTGCATTGCTCTTTTCAAAGGCCGGATGATTTAATTTTCTCGAAAGTTGGATGACAGAATGCGAGACGCAACCGGAAAGACCGGAAAATTAGTGATACCGGCATATCGCAAACGGTTTATTACGCCAAGCGGCACATAAGCGGAAGTTGAATGCGAGATGCGAGATACGAGACACGAGACACGAGACACGAGAGAAAAGATAAATTAAAAGGCAGCGTCTTTTTAGACACTGCCTTTAAATTTTTTTCAAACCCGAAATTTCAGTGCGAGCGGCGCTCATTGACATAAGCAATCAAACCGCTTGTCGAACTGTCGCGGCCATCAGCACTTTCCTGCCCCGACACCATGGGTAACAATTCATTGGCGAGTTCCTTACCCAATTCGACACCCCATTGGTCGAAGGAGTTGATGTTCATGAGCGTGCCTTCGACAAAAACCCTGTGTTCATAAAGTGCAATCAACCGCCCCAATGTGAAGGGGGTAAGCTTGTCATGAACAAGCGTCAATGTCGGGCGGTTGCCGACAAAGCTTTTGTGGGGGCTAAGCTTTTCGGCTTCCGCCTCACTCATGCCGCCCTTTATCAACATGGCTTTTGCCGCTTCCTGGCTTCTACCGCGCATCAATGCTTCCGATTGGGCAAAACAATTGGCAAGAAGCATATTATGCTGATGACGCAAATTTTGTTCATGCCCGTTCACAGCAACAATGAATTCAACCGGTATAATATCGGTTCCCTGATGCAAAAGCTGGAAAAACGCATGTTGCCCGTTGGTTCCCGGTTCCCCCCAGACAACAGGGCCTGTCGGCAGTGCAACCGGCTTGCCATCAATGGTTACATGTTTGCCATTCGATTCCATGTCGAGTTGCTGGAGATAGGCGGGAAGACGCGACAGCCGTTCCTCATAAGGAATGACAGCGCGTGTCGGATAGCCGCAAATGACGCGGTTGAAAAAGCCGATCAAACCCAGCCGGACGGCAAGGTTTCGAGAATAAGGTGCGGTGCGGAAATGTTCATCCA
>CAMLLT010000068.1 GCA_946480935.1 uncultured Bartonella sp.
GCATCTTTCAAATAGTTCGAAGCGGCTGGAGAAAGCGAATAGATACGGAAATCGGCTTTTTCAAGAGCCGCAAGGATAGTCTTGATATCTTCGCCTTGAGTATAGGGTACTTTCAATGCCGCACCCACCGAAACGCGAATGGCTTTGCGATAGAGCGGATCGCAACTTGTTTTATCGATTATAATACCATCGGCTGCAAAAGCGGCAGCGTTCCGGAAAATCGAACCCATATTATCATGATTGGAAATGCCGCATAAAACCGGAACCAATGCTTTTTCCGGTAAACTCGCCAGAAATTCATCAAGTGTCGGGGTGCTTACACGTTCTCCAATGCCGAGGATGCCACGATGCACGTTGAAGCCGGCAATATCGTCCATGATTTTTTGCGGAACACAATAGATCGGGCAGGTGGGTTTTGTTGCATCCAATACCGGCATTAATCCCAGAAGTTTGGCTGCTGCAACAAGCAGTGATTGGGCCTCAAAGCGTTTGGACCTTAAAAGCACCGACAAAACAACTTTGCCTTCGGCAATAAAATGATGTTCACGACCGACAAGATCCCGCTCCTTTATATCCCGATAGGGAGAAAGGCGAGGATCATCAACATCGCTTATTGTCGTAATATCCAAACTCATAAAACACACCTATCACCGTTTCTGGTGTTCTGCCAGATGATGGATGATGTCTTCTTCGGTGATAACGCCGATGACACGTCCGTCTTCAGCCACACCGATGGCTCCATTTTTCCGGTCACAAACACTGATGAGATCAGGTAAACTCGTATCAGGTTTTGCCATGGCTGCAACAGAAATATCACCATTCTCATAATTATAGGGGCGCATGACCTGTCGTGCTGTTAAAAAGCTCAACGGATTAATGTGGCGCACAAAATTGGCGACATGTTCATTGGCTGGCGTTAGTACGATTTCTTGTGCTGTTCCGCATTGTAAGATTCGCCCGTCTTCCATAATGGCAATGCGGTTGCCCATTTTGATGGCTTCATCAAGGTCATGGCTCACAAATATCAATGTTTTATTGAGTCGCTTTTGCAGTTCCAGAAGCTCGTCCTGCAAATGGTTGCGTATAAGCGGGTCAAGGGCTGAAAACGGCTCGTCCATTAAAAGGACCGGTGCGCCGGTTGCAAAAGCACGGGCAAGGCCGATTCTTTGTTGCATACCGCCGGAAAGCTCTGTCACCATACGGTTTGCCCATTCATTCAATCCGACGAGATCAAGCTGTTCGGCAATAATGGCCTGACGTTGCTTCTTTGGCACTCCCGCCACTTCAAGGCCGAAGCCGATATTATCGGCAACAGTGCGCCAAGGAAACAGGCCGAATTGCTGGAATACCATGGAAACAAGCCGCGTGCGCACATAGCGCAATTCGTCGCTCGATGCGGTGGTGACATTAATTTCCTTTCCCTCATCACCAACATAGATATTGCCTTCAACAGGCTTTATCAAACGGTTGATGGTACGCAGCAAAGTCGATTTTCCCGAACCGGATAGCCCCATTAGAACCAGCGTCTCACCTTCTGCAATGTCGAGCGAACATTCATGGACACCAAGCACGGTATTGGTTAAATCCTTGATTTCTGCCCGTGATGCGCCCTGATCTGCAAGATCAAGCGCCTGCTTGCGACGATTGCCGAAAACCACACTCACATGATCGATAATCACTCTGGCCATTAGCGTACCTTTCCCGGGCGGAACAAGCGGTCAAGGACAATTGCCACCACCACAATCACGCAGCCCGCTTCAAAGCCCATGGCAGCATCATGTTGCTGGAGTGCACGGTAAACTTTGACACCCAGCCCATTACCGCCAACAGTTGCCGCAATGACCACCATGGAAAGCGAAAGCATAATGGTTTGTGTCATGCCGGCGCGTATTTCCGGCATCGCATGGGGAAATTCTATTTTCCATAATATTTGACGACGGTTTGAACCGAATGCTTTACCCGCTTCGATCAAGGCTTTTGGCGTCGAGACAATACCTTGTTGGGTCAGTCTTATGGGGGCGGGAAGCACAAAGATAATTGTTGCGATCAAACCCGGTACCATGCCGATACGGAAGAAAATGATAGCCGGTATCAGATAGACAAAGGTCGGCAATGTCTGCATTAGATCGAGAATGGGCTGTATCACACGATAGATTTTAGGCCGATGGGCGCAGGCTATGCCGACGGGAACACCTATTCCCATACAAAGAATGCACGACCAGAAGAGCAAGGTTATGGTTTCCATTGTATCAACCCAGTAACCCTGATTGATGACGAACAGGAACCCCAGTCCGGTAAGCAGCACAACCCGCCAGTTTCTCTGGATAGCAAAGGCAAGAACACATAGAAATGCAATCAACAACAAGGGATTTGGCCACAATAACAGTGCCAATGTGGCTTTCAACAAGCTTCCCAATCCGACACGAAGCGCGGTAAAAAAGAGCCCGCCATGCTCTTTCAAAAATTCGACAACGATATTTGCCGTTTTTCCGACCGGAATTTTATAGGCAAAATGTGTTTCGTTGACAGGTAATTTCAATGCATTCTCGACGGCGCGAGTGGCATTGCTTCCATCAAAAGCGGTCACGCCGGAAAGCCAGGCTTTCACTCTTTCCGGATTGTTGGAGAGAAAGGAGCGTGCGGCCTGTTCGGGAGCTTCTCCGCTATTGAGGATTTTATCCATCAAGCGGTTTTCCATATCGACATCAAAAATGAGATTGCCGAGAAAATGCGCCACATTCGGGCAGTCTGTACGAAAATTCCGGCGGATATTCGTACCAACTTTGGCATTGCCGAAATTTTCGCCGAAATATTTGTCACCACCGGAAAGATAGGCCATTTTGAAGCGCATATTCATCGGGTGGGGTTCCCAGCCTAAAAAAACAATAGGCCGTTGTTCCTGAATGCGCGCCTCGACTTCGGCGAGCATCGCCTGTTCGGATGTTTCAACAATGTGGAAATCGGAAAGTCCGAAGGTGGAATCACCAAGTAAAGAAAGAATGAGCCGGTTACCGTCATTGCCGGGTTCGACTCCATAAATAGCGTAACCGAGTGCAGGGCCAAAGTGTTTTATATCCTGAAAAGTTTTCAAGCCTTTGTCATAGACAAATTGCGGCACAGCCAGAGTATATTTGGCGCCTTCAAGGTTGTAACGAAGAAGCTCGACACTGCCGTCATCTTGATAGGGTTTGAAATCGGGTGTCATGGACGGGTTCCAATAACCCAGAAATACATCAATATCGCCGTTTGAAAGCGAAGCATAGGTAACCGGAACCGATAAAATCCTTGTTTCGGTATTATAACCCAGTGCTTCAAGCAGTGTCGTGGCAATTGCGGTTGTCGCGGAAATATCGGTCCAACCGGTATCGGCAAAGCGCACCATTTTGCATGTTTGTGGATCGCTCGAAGGCGCGGCCGCATATCCTGCGTCTACAATCAGAAACAAGCTTACGAAAAATATCGCTATCTGTTTTAAAATGCCTGACAAAGTTTCGGGCTACTCCATGATTACGCATCATCCAGCTTAAGGATGGGGTTAGACTATTTCAACAAAGAATGAAATAAGGTTCACAAGAAAAGCCTTTTATTAGGGAATCCTATCATGCAACTTCCTGCCAATTTGAGAAGCGCACTCGACGAGCTTTTCGAACAGACAAATCCGTCCGACCTCGAAAAAGCCTCAAGCCGGCTTACGAAACGTTATCGTGATGAAGTGCTGGACGGGAAAATGCATATCGGCGATAAAAATGCGGCTCTCGGTTATATTGCGGCGCGCTTTCCGGCAACCTATGGCGCGGTTTATTCCGCACTTGATGAAGTGGCTGATATGTGCCCTTCCTTTTTGCCGTCAAGCCAGCTTGATGTCGGAGCGGGGCCGGGGACAGCCGTTTTTGCTGCAAGCCGAATTTTCCCTTCTCTTAAAAAGGCAACGCTTGTTGAGCAAAGCAATGACATTATCGCTATCGGCAGGCAATTGTTTTCCCGTTTGATTGACGAAGATGAACCCGATATTTCTGCCGGAAAATCCGACGAATTGCCCCGTGAAGCGTCTTCCGCAACCGATTTTCAATCCGCCTTTTCAACCAATTGGCAAAAAGCCGATATTTCAGCGCTTTCCGGTGAAAAATTGTCGAATGCCGATCTTGTCACGGCAAGTTACGTGCTTGACGAGCTTCAAGAAAAAACACAGGATTTTCTTGTCGACAGACTTTGGGAAAAAACTGTTGGTGTGCTTTTGCTGGTAGAGCCTGGTACACCTGCCGGTTTTAAAAGGCTGATGCGCCAGCGCCAAAGATTGCTCGAACAATCTGCCCATATTCTTGCTCCTTGTCCCCATGAATTCGCCTGTCCGGTCCAATCTCCCGACTGGTGCCATTTTTCCGTGAGGGTTGAACGTTCACGCATGCACAAGCTTGCCAAACAGGCTGTTGTCCCTTTTGAAGACGAGAAATATTGTTATCTTGCTGTGACAGAAAAAAAGTTAGATGTGCAATATTGTCGCATCCTTTCGCGTCCACAACGTTCAAGCGGAAGAATAAATATTTCGCTTTGCTTGCCAAGTGGCGAAAAAGACGCTGAAATATCAACGAAAAAGGACAAGAAATTATATAGTCGGATGAGGCGTCTCACATGGGGATCCAGACTTGAAAAAGTAAAACCTTAGGTTGTAAAAAAATGTTGACTATTTTAGCTCTTCCTCTATATTTGAAATTACCGCACGAAAGAACTCACGTTCTGGTTGTGCTGGTTACAGGTGTTTAGGTCCCCCGCTATTTCCTACGCCTGTGTCCCCCTTTCTTAAAAGGGGGAGAAAAGTCCGGGTTCCCAATGCCCGGACTTTTCTTTTTTTTCTAAATAGATTTTGTCAAATCTCGCTTTAACCGGAATGTATTTGTTCAATCTATATTCGGTAAAATCCTGTTTTTTTACGAAAAATATTTTAAGAGCCGTTTTCTTCTTCATTTCGGAAATCGGCAACAGGGCGAATATATTAAAAAGGCAGGCTTTACCGCGCTCTCGCCGATAAGTTGTCTCGCCAATGCCTTTCCCGATTCATGAGTGGTTTTTTGGGTTTAAAATCCTGTTTGATGTGCCAATTGATAGTTGGAAAAAAGCCGGATTTTTTAAGAAAATGCATTTCGATCAACACAGAAGAAAAGGCGCAGACGCCTGGACGATGAGATGATTGTTCAAAAGGCGGTTGAATAAACCGGATAGAGTCTAAAAAACATTGGTCCAAGGCAAATTTTATTTTTCATTATCAGGATGAGTGCTGCCGGCCAAAAATTGCCCCATCCTCTATTCTTGACAAAAAGAGAATAAAGCTCATCTCTTTTTCATGATTGCTGTTTTCTGTTGCTATAGAATATCGGACAGGTTAAAAGGATTTCTATGAACAATAAACGTACATTCATGATCTGGTGGTGGGGTTGCTTCTAGCGGCCTCAGCTTGTTTGTGCGCAAAATTCAGGACAAGGTCGCGACGGATAACCGGGCGGCCTTTTTTATATACTCCGTTCCGGTGGTGACCTTAAAAACAGGACGGAGTTTCAAATATGGAAAAGAATATGGCTGGTGAAAAAGCTTTTGAATACCGCACGAAAGGGAACATAAAAGTTAGCCGTTCTTGCGAGGATATTGCCTATGAAAGTGCGATCGACAAAATGGTTGATGCGCTTGATAGTCACCGTGGGGCAATTTTTTCATCGAATTATGAATATCCGGGGCGCTATACACGTTGGGATTCCGGCATTATAGACCCGCCAATAGCCATTACTTCGCGCGGGCGCCACATGAAAATCGAGGCGCTGAACGAGCGCGGTCAAATCATCCTTGATATGATCGAACCACGCCTTGAAATTCTCGAAGACGTAGAAACACTCGAGCGCACAAAAGCCAAATTGGCAATTACGGTCAAAAAACCGGGTCGTGTTTTCAGCGAGGAAGAACGTTCCCGTATGCCATCGGTTTTTTCTCTGTTGCGGGCTATTTGCGATATTTTCCATTCGACAGAAGACCAGAGCCTCGGCCTTTATGGTGCTTTCGGCTATGACCTTGCCTTCCAGTTCGAGCCCATCGAGTTTAAAATAAAACGTCCTGACGACCAGCGGGATATGGTGCTTTACCTGCCGGATTCCATTCTCATTGTCGACCATTATTCGGCACGCGCCTGGATCGAGAATTATGAGTTTTCCGATAATGGCAAATCGACTGAAGGTTTGAGCCGTAACACGGAAGAACAACCGTTCAAAGCAGCCAAAGCCGTTCCGCAAAAAGGCGATCATGAAAAGGGTGAATATGCTTCTCTGGTGAGGGAAGCCAAGGAAAGTTTCAAGCGCGGCGACCTCTTCGAGGTGGTGCCGGGGCAGACTTTCTATGAAGCTTGTCCGGCAAGTCCTTCGGCAATCAGCAGAAGATTGAAACTTACCAATCCATCTCCCTATTCTTTCTTTATAAATCTCGGAGAACAGGAATATCTCGTTGGCGCTTCGCCTGAAATGTATGTTCGGGTGACGGGAAGGCGGGTTGAAACCTGCCCGATTTCCGGAACAATCAAACGCGGGCAGGATGCCATTGCCGATTCCGAACAGATATTGGCCTTGCTCAATTCCAAAAAGGATGAGTCGGAATTGACCATGTGTTCGGATGTTGACCGCAATGATAAAAGCCGCGTTTGCGAACCGGGTTCGGTGAGGGTGATCGGGCGGCGGCAAATTGAAATGTATTCGCGCCTTATTCACACGGTTGATCACATTGAGGGGCGCTTGCGGAACGGTCTTGATGCGTTTGACGCATTTTTGTCTCATGCATGGGCTGTGACCGTGACCGGTGCACCGAAATTGTGGGCTATGCGCTTTATCGAAAACCATGAAAGAAGTGCGCGTGCATGGTATGCCGGCGCTATCGGCATGATTTTCTTTAATGGCGACATGAATACGGGGCTAACACTTCGCACAGTGCGCATCAAGGATGGTGTGGCATCGGTAAGAGCAGGCGCAACATTACTTTATGATTCCAATCCGGAAGAGGAAGAAAAAGAGACAGAGCTGAAAGCATCTGCCATGATTGCCGCTATTCGCGACAGCGCCAAACCTTTGCCGAAAGCCGTCAGGCAGGAGAAAGAAAAGCCCGGCACGGGTGTCAATATCCTGCTTGTCGACCATGAAGATTCATTTGTGCACACGCTTGCCAATTATTTCCGCGAGACCGGCGCCAAGGTGACAACGGTGAGAAGCCCCGTTGAAGAAAAAGTGTTTGAAACGGTCAAACCCGATCTCGTTGTTTTGTCACCAGGACCCGGAACGCCGAAAGATTTCAATTGTGAAGACACAATCAATAAAGCAAGGGCGCGTAAAATTCCGATTTTCGGCGTTTGTCTGGGGCTGCAAGCACTGACAGAAGCTTTCGGCGGGAGCCTTCGCGTGCTTGATCAGCCGATGCATGGCAAACCGTCGCGCATCCATATTACCGGCGAAACCCTGCTGTTTAAGGATTTGCCAAAAGAAATAACGGTTGGCCGCTATCATTCGATTTTTGCCGACCCGAGCCGCTTGCCTGCCGAATTTAATGTGACAGCAGAAACCGCAGATGGTGTTATTATGGCAATCGAACATAAAAGCCAGCCGATTGCCGCTGTGCAGTTCCATCCCGAATCAATTATGAGCCTCGGTGGAAATGTTGGAATGGCAATCATTGAAAATGTTGTTTCAAGACTAATTAAGAAGGCATGGCAATGACAGATGCGAATTCAAGGCTGAAACAATTGGCAATATGGTCTATCCCTGTTGCCATTGTTGTTTTTGCGCTCAAATATTTCGCTTATTATATAACCGGCTCGGTGGCTCTTTATTCCGATGCGCTGGAGTCGATTGTCAATGTCATTGCGGCCATTGCCGCTTATGTTGCCATTATTATCAGCATGAAACCGGCCGATAACGATCACCCCTTCGGCCATACCAAGGCAGAATATTTTTCGGCAATTCTTGAAGGGGCAATGATTTTTGTTGCCGCCATCATGATCCTGCATGAATCATGGCCTTTGCTTACCTCGACCCATTTGCCTGAACAACCGGGCTATGGGCTAGCAATCAACCTCCTTGCAAGTGTCATTAACGCAATCTGGGCCTTTGTTTTAATAAAACAGGGCAGAATTTCCCATTCTCCGGCATTGAAAGCCGACGGTATGCATTTAATGACCGATGTTTTTACCTCTTTTGGTGTGCTTGCCGGTCTTCTTGCCGCAATTTTGAGCGGTTGGGCCATTCTTGACCCTGTACTTGCCATTATTGTGGCCTTGAACATTCTCTGGCAAGGCTGGAAGGTTATCAACAATTCGGTACAGGGGCTAATGGATGTCGGTGTCGAGCTTGAAGAGACAATGCGCATCAGGGATATTATTTCAAGCCATGCAGCCGGTGCTATCGAAGCACATGATTTGCGCACACGTGTGGCCGGTCAGGTCACCTTCATCGAATTCCATCTGGTGGTTCCTTCCAAAATGACGGTGGGAGATGCCCACGATATATGCAACAGAATAGAAGATGCTCTGAAACAAGAAATCGAAAAGGCACGTATTGTCATTCATATCGAACCGGAAGAGGAAGCAAAACTGCCAAAGGGAACCACTGCCGTTCCCATTGCATGAGGAGCATTATGTTAAAAATCAGAAATTTGAAAGAAACTGTATTATCCGACCATTGGACAAAACTGACAGCCGTTTCCTATGAGCAGCAAGATGCGGCTGGCGAATGGAGAACAGTGAAGCGTGAAACCTACCATAATCGCAATGGTGCTGCCGTTTTGCCTTATGACGAGGAAAGAAAAACAGTGCTTTTTGTCAAGCAGTTTCGTGCACCTGTCTATCTTGCATCCGGTTCCATGTATGTGTTGGAAGCTTGTGCCGGCCACATAGAAAAAGACGAATCGGCCGATGAAACCATGCTGCGCGAGGCAAAAGAGGAATTAGGCTACCAGATCCATAATCTCGAACTGGTTTTCAAAGGCTTCACAACCCCGGGATTTTCAACCGAGCAGCTTTGGCTTTATCTTGCCCGCTATCGTCCACAGGACCACCGTTTTTCGGGCGGAGGGCTTGCCAATGAAGGAGAAAATCTCGACATTGTTGAAATGACTGTCGAAGAAGCAATCAAGCTTAACGACAAAGGACAAATCAATGACATGAAAACAGCTCTGTTAATTAACGAGCTGCGTCGCCGTTTGAAATTTTAAACAGTGCCCATTGAATTGCAAGACTTGAATTTCGGGCTTCAATCGCAAGAAGCAAGGCCTTAAGCGGCAAGGAGCGCAATTTTGAACACGAACCGGTGAAGGTTTGATAAAACGGGTTGCACTTGAAAAAAAGCTATGTCATATTTTCGTTCATGAAAAAATATGGCGCACAAAAATTGTTGGATTTTGGCCGCATCAGCGATGCGGGCTTTTGTGCTTTGCCATCAAATTTGCTTCTTCTCGGGCTTATGAGCGACTGCCGGGGCCGGTGAGGGGCGCCCGGCGGTCGTAATCTGCCGGCGTAAATGCTCCTCTTCAACAATCTTCCTTTTAAAATATCAACCGGTTACCGGTATTTCAGAAGAGCATAAACCATGAGTATTTCACCAAATTTTTCACAAAAAGGTATGCCGACGGCATCGCAAAAATATCAACCTTACCCGCAAGTGACATTGGAAAATCGCCAATGGCCTGACAAACGCATCGAAAAAGCACCAATCTGGTGTTCTGTCGATCTGCGTGATGGCAATCAGGCTTTGATTGATCCTATGGGACAAGACCGTAAAGAACGCATGTTCCGCCTGCTTTTGGAAATGGGCTTTCCGGAAATCGAAATCGGTTTTCCATCGGCTTCGCAAACCGATTTCGACTTCGCGCGCTGGTGTATCGAACATGGCAATGTTCCTGAAAATGTAAGCTTGCAGGTTCTGGTACAATGCCGTCCGGAATTGATTACCCGCACATTCGAGGCGCTGGATGGCGCCAACCACCCGATTGTGCATTTTTACAATTCGACCAGCGAATTGCAGCGTCGGGTTGTGTTCGGAAAAGATGTTCAAGGCGTTAAGAAAATTGCGACCGATGCTGCAAAAATGGTGATGGATATGGCCGCCAAAGCCGGTAAACATTATCGTTTCGAGTATTCGCCGGAAAGTTTTACCGGAACCGAGCTTGAAGTTGCGCTGGAAATTTCGAATGCGGTCATCGAAATTGTTAATCCGACGCCCGACAATAAAATGATTTTGAATTTGCCTTCTACGGTTGAAATGTCGACTCCCAATATCTATGCCGATGAAATCGAATGGATGGGGCGCAATATTGACCGGCGTGACAGCGTTTTGATTTCTCTGCACCCGCATAATGACCGTGGTTGTGGCATTGCCGCTACCGAATTGGGCCTGCTTGCCGGTGCCGATCGTGTTGAAGGGACACTGTTCGGAAATGGCGAACGTACCGGTAATGTGGACGTTGTCGCTCTGGCTTTGAATATGTTTACTCAAGGCATTGATCCGGAACTTGATTGCTCGAATATCGAGAAAATCAAGGAAGTTTATGAATATTGTAACCAGCTCAAAATTCCGGAGCGCCACCCTTATGTGGGCGAACTGGTTTATACTGCTTTTTCGGGTTCGCATCAGGATGCGATCAATAAAGGCATGAAGGCAATGAAAAAGTCGAACAAGACTTTGTGGGAAGTGCCTTATCTGCCGATTGACCCGCAAGATGTCGGCAGAAGCTATGAAGC
>CAMLLT010000069.1 GCA_946480935.1 uncultured Bartonella sp.
TGTCATAACGGGACTGATACCAACAAATATCCATATTGATACTGTCCCTATAAACAATAGGAGCAATTGCATCATAGAATGATAATGAATTGGCTCCGGTAATGTCTACAATTGCTTCTGCAAGACGAGGAGATGTCAAAGGTCCCGTTGCAATAATCACATTACCCCATTCTTTTGGTGGTAGTGTCACAAGTTCGCTGCGGTCAACACTGATCAAGGAATGGTTTTCAATGATATCGGTGATTGTTTTTGAAAATCCTTCCCGATCGACGGCAAGTGCACTGCCTGCCGGAACCTGATGCTCGTCAGCCACTTTCATAACAAGCGAATGGGCAAGCCGCATTTCGGCGTGAAGGAGCCCCACCGCATTAGTTGAAGCATCGTCGGAACGAAATGAATTGGAACAGACGAGTTCCGCCAGATTTGCAGTTTTATGAGCGGGAGTGGTTTCGACCGGCCTCATTTCATGCAAAATAACGGGAATACCGGCTTCGGCTATTTGCCACGCAGCCTCGCTGCCGGACAGACCGCCGCCAATAACATGGACTGGCTTCATAGAAAAATTCGACATCATCATTCTTTGCGCAAAACATAAAATTCCAAGCGTGGAACGGTCAATAACACCTTATGGTACAAAAGGCACTGAGACAATGACCGTTCTTCAGACTATTTTTTTAATTGAATAGATTGACGATATAAAATCTTGCCAGAATGGTTATGTCGGCAAGCTCGGTATGTCATTTGCGAGTAACAAAGGGGATATCATAAAGTGACAAGAGGTGAAACTTTAGCCGTTCAAATATCCAGAAATATTGTCAAGAGTTACTGGCTAATTCTGCTTTAATATAAGGGGCAATGGTCAAGAAATTGAGTGATGAGCCGTATTCTGAAAACCGGAAAATTGAAATTACAATATTACAAAATAAATCTTGCGACGAAAGCATGGCTTCTTGTTAACGATTTGAAATTGTCTCGCTTTATCGCGAAAGAAAGGTAACTAGGATAAAGTGCGGGGGTATGTACGAATAACAGCCAAGGAACAGTATTTTTCAGATAGCTGTTGGAGCGATATTGTTAGCCTGCGCAAAGCGTTGCTTGTCGATAACGAGGATGAATACTCCAGTGAAACATATATTGACGAATCAAAAACGTTATATTTTTCACGCTCTGTCATCTGTTTTTTGCTTTATGATTACATGGGAACAATGAAAGCAAAAGCGACGCTAACTATCGACAGACGGAAATAGGTGAGGGCATTGTTACGCAATAGAAAAGTAGACCATAGCGGAGTAGTCTCACGATAAAAACCAAGGCAAATGCATTAACGATATCCGTTCTCAAGTGAATTATGCCGGAAATCGGAAAAACGTAATCTTGCAAGCCTTGTGTAGTTTATCGGAGATCACAACCGGAAGTTTGCACGAGGGGTGATTTTATCTGTCCGACGGAAAAACTGCCTTCGCTGGTTCGCACGGAGATATTTTCGCCGGTTTATCTACGCATTATTCCTTTCTTCAGAAATTATGGTGGTTCTTTTCTTAAATATCCGGTAAAAAACGCAAGAGTGGGCTTTTTTCCTTTGATTGATGGAAATTGAATGATATAGAGACGCCGCTTGCCTATGGTTTGTTGCAAACCTGATTATCAGGAATTGCGGATGTGGCGAAATTGGTAGACGCACCAGATTTAGGTTCTGGCGGGCAACCGTGGGGGTTCGAGTCCCTTCATCCGCACCAAAGCAACGGCCTTGAATGCAAAGAGAATTTTTGCGGAGTTCCGCGCGAGGCGGAAGTCCGCTTCATGGTATTCTGACGCTTGGGTGTTAGAGCAGAATTGGTATCGGACAGGGCTTAAGTACTTGTCCTCAGAAAAATGAAGGTTGTTCGATGCAAGTTACCGAGACGCTTAATAAGGGATTGCAGCGCGAGATCAAAGTAGTGATCCCGGCTAAAGATCTGGAAGCAAAACTAAACGAACGTCTTGACGACGCTAAAGACAAGGTCAAGCTGAATGGCTTCCGCCCTGGTAAAGTGCCTGTCAGCCATTTGAAGAAAATGTATGGCAAGTCATTTATGGCTGACGTTATCAATTCGATCCTGAAAGATACGCCGCGTTCGATTCTTTCAGACCGCAATGAGCGTTCGGCCACCCAGCCGGAAATTGATATGAGCGAAGACGAAAAAGAGGCCGAAAAGGTCTTGAATGGTGATGCCGACTTCGTCTTCACTTTGAAATATGAAGTTTTGCCGAAATTCGATCTCAAAGATGTTTCCGGTATTGCTGTTACACGCGAAGTCGTGGAAGTTCCTGAATCCGACGTTGATAAACAGGTCGAGCGCGTTCTTTCTTCTACCCGTACCTATACAGAAAAGAAAGGCAAAGCCGAAGACGGCGATCGCGTAACAATCGATTATCTCGGTAAGCTTGATGGTGAACCGTTTGAAGGTGGCGCTGATAACGATGCGCAACTTGTTCTCGGTTCGAAACAATTCATACCCGGCTTCGAAGAGCAGCTCATCGGTGTGAAAGCTGGTGACAAAAAAGTCATTACAGTAAAATTCCCTGATGATTACAATGCAAAACATCTCGCTGGTAAAGAAGCCACTTTCGACATAACAGTGAAAGAAGTTTCAAAGCCGGACGAACTCAAAATCGACGATGAAGCTGCTAAAAAGCTTGGCCTCGAATCACTCCAAAAGCTGCGCGACGTTATTCGCGAGCAAATCGAGAACCAATATGGCACAATCACACGTCAAAAAGTAAAGCGTCAGATTCTTGATGCTCTTGATAATGATTACGATTTCGAGACACCGGAACGTCTCGTCAATGTCGAATTCAATAATATCTGGGCACAAATCACTAATGAGCTGAAGCAAGCCGGTCGTACTTTTGAAGACGAGGAGACGACAGAAGAAGCAGCCCGTGATGAATATCGCAAACTGGCTGAACGTCGCGTCCGGTTGGGCCTTGTTTTGTCGGAAATCGGTGAAAAGGCCGGAATCAGCGTTTCTGAAGACGAGTTGCAGCGGGCAGTTTATGATCAGGTTCGCCAATATCCTGGACAGGAAAAAGAAATATTCGAATTTTTCCGTCGTACTCCTGATGCAGTCGCCAATTTGCGTGCTCCTATATTCGAAGAGAAAGTCGTTGATCATCTTCTCGGTAAAGTCAAAGTCACGGACAAAAAAGTGACAGCCGAAGAACTGATGAAAGAGGAAGAAGACGAGAATTCCCCAAAGAAATCAGGGGCAAAGAAGAAGACTGAAAGCAAAAAATCTGAAGACAAAAAGGCTGATGACAAGAAGTCATCTTCGAAGTCTCATGCGGAAGAAAAAGCACCTGCCAAAAAAGCAGCCGCAAAAAAGACAACGAAAAAAGATTGATTTGCTGTCGGACAAAATAAATCAGGCCCGGTTTTTCCGGGCCTTTTTTATAAGGACAACACTCTTTGCTTGCACTTGGCGCTTGTTTGGACTAGCCAATAGAAATAATTTTATCTTTAAAATAAGAATGATGGATTTCTAATGACACTCGTTGATGCCCGCACAGCTGACCCGAAACGTTTCATCTCCGGAGCTACCGGAGACTGGGAAGTCATTATCGGATTGGAAGTACACGCTCAGGTAACCTCCAATTCCAAACTTTTTTCCGGCTCTTCCACAAAGTTCGGGGCTGAACCCAATGCTCATGTTTCCCTTGTTGATGCTGCAATGCCGGGTATGCTGCCTGTCATCAATATCGAATGTGTCAAACAGGCCGTGAGAACCGGATTAGGATTGAATGCCAAAATCAATTTAAAATCTGTATTCGATCGCAAAAATTATTTTTATCCCGATTTACCCCAAGGCTATCAGATTTCACAGTTTGAGCAGCCGATTGTCGGCGAGGGAAAAATCACCATTTCGGTGGGGCCGGACAAGAAAGGTGAGTTTGAGGACGTAGAAATCGGTATTGAACGGCTCCATCTTGAGCAAGATGCGGGAAAATCCATTCACGATCAACATCCTACAATGTCATTTGTCGATCTTAACCGTTCAGGCGTCGCGTTGATGGAAATTGTGTCAAAGCCGGATTTGCGTTCGTCAGATGAGGCAAAAGCCTATGTCACGAAATTGCGTACTATTGTGCGCTATCTTGGCACATGCGATGGCAATATGGATGAAGGCGCAATGCGTGCCGACGTCAATGTTTCGGTGCGTCGTCCGGGCGAAGATTTCGGTACACGATGTGAAATCAAAAATGTCAATTCGATCCGTTTTATCGGACAGGCAATCGATTATGAAGCGCGTCGGCAGATAGCGGTTCTTGAGGACGGCGGCACAATTGATCAGGAAACACGGCTATTTGATTCAGCAAAAGGTGAAACACGGCCAATGCGTTCCAAAGAAGAAGCGCATGACTATCGTTATTTTCCTGATCCCGATTTATTGCCTTTGGTTTTCGACCAGAAATTTGTTGATGATCTTAAAGCCGACTTGCCGGCCTTGCCAGACGAAATCAAATCAAGTTTCATTAATGAAATGGGTTTGAGCGCTTACGATGCTTCCATTCTTGTAAGCGAAAAGGCGATTGCCGATTTCTTCCAGTCGGTCGCTGCCGGTCGCGATGGCAAACTTGCAGCCAATTGGGTGATTAACGATTTGCTGGGCGCTTTGAACAAAGCAAGCCTTGATATTTCGCAATCTCCAATGAGCGCAGATCAACTTGGCGGAATCATCGATTTGATAAAAGAGGGTACGATTTCCGGAAAAATCGCAAAAGATCTCTTCGAGATCGTTTGGAACGAGGGCGGAGATCCTGCAAAAATCGTCGAGCAACGCGGCATGAAGCAGGTTACCGACACAGCCGCTATCGAAAAAACTGTCGATGAAATTATTGCTGCCAATCCGGATAAAGTTGCTCAAGCCAAAGAAAAGCCAACATTGGCTGGTTGGTTTGTCGGTCAGGTAATGAAAAAAACCGGTGGTAAGGCAAATCCTCAAGTAGTAAATAAACTGATAAAGGCAAAACTCGGGATAGAATAACGACCATGTGGATTCGCACTGCATCCAAGGATGATATCAATGCTATTCATGATCTGTTGATCGAAACATGGCATGCAACATTAGATGATATCGTCGGGCGTGAAGAAGTTGATCGTAAAATCGCTCATGATTATACGCCTGATCTCTTGAAGAAAATGCTCAGTCGTCCAGCGTCCGAATATGTCGTGGCGGATGACGGGGATACGCTTCATGGTGTCGCCTATGCAGCTCAGGGAGCTGTTAAAGGTGATTCTGAAATTGCACTTGTGCTTCATCTGTGTGTAAAACCGGAAAGTCAGGGGCAGGGGATTGGTCAACGATTGTTGATCGAGCTTGAAGAAGCTTTTCCGGCCGCCCGTAAAATTCGTGTGGCTCTCAATAAAAATGATGAGAGGACACAGAAGTTTTTTGAAGAACAAGGCTATAAGCACCTCGGGAAAACTACCGAGAACAAGTCAAATGACGATGTCGTCTTGGAGAAGACACTGTTCTGATCACGTCAATATTGACTTGCTTTTAATGTTGATGGGCTGCATAACGTAAAAAGTTGGTTTTTCGTTTGAAGCTTATGGGCTGAACTTGAAGGAGCTCACACTGAAATGGCTGGTATCTGGAAGCAGGTTTTTACATGGTGGAACGGTAACACCATTAACACACGTTTTTTTACGTGGCTACATGGCAAGCGTGTAGGTGAAGACGAGTTCGGAAATATCTATTATGAAGGCAGCCGCCATAAAGACGGCTATCCGCGGCGCTGGGTCATTTACAAGAATTATTCGGAAGCTTCGACGATTCCTGCCGGTTGGCATGGCTGGATTCATCATCGTACAGATACGCCACCAAGTGCAGAAGACTATCACGCACGTGATTGGGAGAAACCGCATCTTCCCAATCTGACCGGTACAAGCAAGGCCTATACGCCGAAAGGTTCGATTGCCCATCATGGTCAACGTCCCCATGTTACCGGCGATTACGACGCGTGGACACCGGGCAAATAGCCATTTCGGAGCGGAAATCGGATTGTTTTTTCGCCATATTGCCATAATTGGCAAATGAGCTTCGAATTATAAGAGATAACCATTGATGCGGTGCTATGAGATTTTTTAAACCGTTTTTCAGACGTTGCTTATTTGTCCCGTTTGCCTTGTTTCTGGGGCTTTTTGTGACTGCATCATCCTATGCGCAGGAGACAACGCGATTAAGTAATCCCGTTGCTGTGTTCTCCGGTCTCGATAAAATTACCGGCCGCATTACAACTTTCGATGTCTATATAGGAGAGACCTACCAATTTGGCGCTCTTCAGGTAACGCCACGGGTATGCTATACAAGCTCGGCGGATGAAGCGACACGAACAGATGGATTTGTCGAGGTTAACGAAATCACTCTTGATAAAAAAATCAAACGCATATTCACTGGCTGGATGTTTGCGGATAGTCCCGGTCTTAATGCTGTCGAACACCCGATTTATGATGTGTGGCTGAAAGACTGCAAACAGAAATCCAAAGTTCCGGCTCCCCAGTAATAGATTTTTATAAAGCATTATAACGTTACCTTTTCTTTGTATTTCTATGTTTTGAATTACAAAATGGTTTCTTATAAATAAATCACTAAGTGAATAATTAAGGTGAGAAAATAGAATACTTGAAGGTTATTCTAAAAATATAATTGTTCTTTTTAAAAAGATTATTCGTTATTTTCTTAAATTTCAATTTTCATCAATATTCTATTTTTATAACTTCAAAACGTGTGAAAAATGCTAATCTCATTTTAATAAACGGGAATTGGGGATTCGGGAAAACGGCCAATAATGCTTTCCAATAGAAATATATCGGCATTTTATTTGCCTTTAGAAAATCCGGTCTGGAAGACGCAGTAAATCCCCAAAATGACACTGCCGGATTAAAAATAATGAAAATTGCCGTGGTCAAATATCAAAAGCTATTCTGGTTTGGCTTTTCAGTGTTCGGGTTTTCGCATTCCTGCTTGTTAAGTTGAGTACCCGGTTCTTTGATATTCGGGTTATTTTTGTTCGAAACAGTTTTGAAAATATCGGCTCAAGCTTGGCGTAAGCATCGGGTATTAGTCTGTTTCTCAAGAAATCGAAGTACTGGAAGGCTCACTATGCCGTCAATTCGTGTGGTGAAACAGATTTTTGCATCATTATTTTTGACCTGTTGCTTAACCGGTTGTCAGTGGTCGACAGAACCATCAACCACGCATGATTATTATACGCGTGTTACAGAACTGAGTTCCAAGAGTTTTTATTTTACCAACAATCCTTTGATACAGTTGGAAATGCAGGCAAAATGGATTAGCAATCAGGGCTATGTCATCGATACAATAGCAACTTCCACGAATAGCAACGATCTGGATATTAGCCTCGCCTGGTCGCAAAAACGCAACTATCGCTATGTTGCAAGAGAAAAGCTGAATATCGTTTGTACTATCGGCTGTACCAATTCGGAAAAGGGACGCATATTCATTCCCGAAGATGAATTTCGTCAGTATGCCATTAGTGGCTTTATCTTTAAACTTGTCGGACGTGGAAATTATGTAGATGGTTTCCTTGATAAAAGAGCTTTTCAGCAAGTTCTGGACCAGATGCAGTCAATGCCGAAATACTGACAGTTACGAATTTTCAAAGAGTTGAATTAACCATTTTTTAACTTTTTATTTCTTTTTTATATTTTTTCGTTTTACTCTGTCTAACGCATGTTTTGTGAATTTTGAGCGGGATAGAGCCATGAACTATTGGAAAATATCTGCTCTTTTGAGTGGAACCACGATTTTATTGTTTTCGTTGATGGGAGCAGCATCGGCTGATGATATTTTGGCACTCGTCAACGTTTCGAATCAGACAATGATTGTTAAAAAAGATGGTAAAACGCTTTACCAATGGAAAGTATCCACCGGACGGAAAGGATATGCGACTCCAAGTGGGACTTATCGCCCTGTCAGAATGCACAAAATGTGGCGAAGCCGGAAATATGACAATGCGCCAATGCCTTATGCAATATTTTATAATCAAGGTTACGCCATCCACGGCACATCTTATGTTAGCCGTTTAGGAAGTCCGGCAAGTCATGGTTGCATACGCTTGAACACCGCAAATGCGGAAATCCTTTATAAAATGTTGTTAAAAGAGGGGCAGGAAAACCTCAAAATCATAATTAAATAATGGAATCGGAACGTCGGGACTGGTTTGTTTTTTTAGAAAAACATCAAATTGAATTTTATTTTCTGGCTATTCTCGGCGGAACCGCTATCGGTTATTTGTTTCGCATATCGAGTGGCGCAAATATTGTCCTTAACTTTATTTTGCCGGTATTATTATTTGTCACATTTTTGCAAGTTCCAGTTTCTTCGGTAATCGACAATCTCGCTAATAAGCGTTTTGTGGCAGCGCTCCTTGTGGGAAATTTTGTATTCATACCGATATTGGTAGCCTTATTGTTATTGATAGGATCGGGACCTTTCTTTCAATTATCCGATATTTTTCGTTTTCCAGATGGACTGAACTCGAAGACTCCTTATCTCGTCTTTGCTTTTTATGGCATGATTCTGCTTTGTGCGCCTTGCGTCGATTATGTCGTGTCGTTTTGTCGGTTGGCCAAAGGTGATAGTTCCGCGCTGACGGCCGCATTGCCCGTTTTGTTAATCATCGAGCTGTCTTTTATGATGTTTTTGGCTACTGTCCGGTTTTATGACGGGACAAACATAGCAAGTACTCGACCGGAAATTATCGAATTTTTCATATCCATTTTTCGGGTTTTGCTCTTTCCTCTCGCTCTCGCCTGGATTTTGCAATCCATTTCTCGCTATAACAAGGTCGTTGCCTGTTCGAGCTCTTTTATGAAGAACAGCGTCGTGGTAATTACGGCATTCACTTTAATGATAATTGCCGCATACGCTTTCTCGGAACTTTTCGCGATATTTGATGATGACGGTTATGCCTTCACAAAAATATCGGACGGCAAGGCGATAGGGATTTATGAAAACACGACGGACTTTGGCAGCAGTGAAAAGACGCTATTGAATGCTTTTATTTACGGAATAGCTTTTTATAGCCTTTATGCTTGTCTCGCTCCTTTTGTCGGCTTTTTCACCGCAAAGCTTTTTAAACTTTGCAGCAAAGAGGAAATCGCATTGAGTTTCAGTGTTTCAACACGTAATTCACTTGTTTTGTTGCCATTTTTGCTAACTATATCTCCAGCCGACGAACAAGCTCTGGTTGCAGCAGTCGTTTTGACACAAACTTGTGTCGAACTTGTTGCAGAGATTATATATGTGCGCTTTATACCGTGTTATGTAAAAAAACACGTCCGATCTCGGGAGATTGAATGTGAACGAAGATTTTAGTCACGATAATGAGAATCGCAAACAACATGCGCCCCTTTTCAATATTCCAACTGTTATTATTGCCATTGTCGCTATCTGTGTACTAAGCTTTATTATTCCGGAATATTTTTTTTCACAGAAATATTATAAGTTATTTTATATATATTTTTCATTTATTCCAGAATTCTTCACTAATGCTTCATTCAAATTCTGGTATACACCGGTAAGCTATTCATTTTTGCATGCGAATATTATGCATGTGGGCGTCAATATGATGTGGCTCGTCATATTTGGCTCACCGCTAGCAAACCGTATAGGCAACATAAAATTCGTAGTTTTCTGGTTTATATGTTCGGCGGTGGCAGCTTTTGCACATCTCTTCATTTATCCTGACAGTTATGTGCCAATGGTCGGGGCGTCGGGTGCAATATCAGGTATGATGGGTGCGGCTGCCCGATACGGTTTTCGTCAAGTACGTACATTTGGTCACGACAGAAGGTCGGAATTTGCCGGTCCGATTTTGTCTATCGGGCAATCGCTTACCTCGAGGAATGTCGTTGGTTTTATCGGTACATGGATAATTATCGACATTATTACGGGTATCGCAACACCATCAATGGGCGGCGAGGGGAGTTCAATTGCCTGGGTCGCCCATATCGGCGGATTGGTAGCCGGTTTCTTTCTTATCGGATTGTTCGATAAGCGCAGAAACCAAGAAATTTAGCGAGGCGAAAATCCGTAACAGTTAAAACTTCGAATGCTTTGATAGAGAACAAGCAAAGCCTAGAAAAGCGCGGGGGCCATGCGAGTAAAAAGCGTCATGCGTTACAGCCTCTCATTTAATGAAGATGATTACGAGCGGCATAAAGCGAAATAGCAGCGGCATTGGAAACATTGAGTGATTTTATCGCTCCAGGCATATCAAGGCGTGCAAGGACCGAAACAGTTTCGCGTGTCTTTTGCCTCAATCCTTTTCCTTCAGCCCCCAGAACGAGGGCGATATGTTTGCCTTTTAAGCTCGGTTCAAGCGGGAGAGGGCCTTCCGAATCAAGCCCGAAACTTGTGAAACCGGCTTTGTGTAATTCTTCGATCGCCTCTGCAAGATTGCGCACGGTGATATGGTCTATAAGTTCCAAAGCACCGGAAGCAGCTTTTGCCAATACTCCGGTCTCCTGTGCAGAATGCCGGCTCGTTGTGATAAGAGCGCCGGCATTGAAGGCGACAGCCGAACGCATAATAGCACCGACATTGTGCGGGTCTGTAACCTGATCGAGTACAATAACGAGATCGGTATCGGATAGTTCGTCAAGTGAACGTGGCGTCAAAGGCTCGGTCTCAAGAACAACGCCTTGATGGACTGCATCGCTGCCAACAAGCGAATCGAGCATTT
>CAMLLT010000070.1 GCA_946480935.1 uncultured Bartonella sp.
CTATTCCCACAAGAGCATTCAATTTCTGCTGGGCACGCGACAATTTGAGCTCGATATCCTTGCGGCGGTTAATGGCATTACTCAAAGCCAAACGTCCGCGCACAGCATCCGATTGCGGCGAAATACCACCAGCAACACTTTCGCCGATTGTTTTATTGAGAGAGGTAATCTTGTCAACATAGGCAATCGCTGTGTGAAGCTGTTCTGTATAGGACTGGACAGCCATATAGGCATTGGCTGTATCAAACATAACGGTCAGGTCCTCGGCATGTTTGGCATGGCCGCTGGCGCGTAAATTATAACTTGCAGCCTCTTTGTCGGCATCACGTCGCCCGAAATCATAAATACTGTAGCGAACATCGACTCCGGCAAAAGCTGTATCGTCAAAATCCCTGTCGCGACTGGTGATGCCACCATCATAGCGCAAATTCGGAGCGGTCAATTCGGCACCGACCGTCGGATAATATTTCGCTTTTGCCTGATCAAGCCGACTTTCAGCAATATCAAGCTGGCTTTTCGCAACTTTTATTGTCCACGAATAATCTGCAGCCTTCTTCAAAGCTTCATCCAGCGTCAGCCTTTGCTTTTCACGCTTGAAAAATTCTTTCGATTTTGCAGTTATCGGGTTGTTGGTGTTTGCAACCCTGGCGTCCTTACTGATTGCAGGCTGGCTGTCTTTACTGATAGCCTGCGTTGTCATTGAATCGACACCAGCACGAACTGTAGGTTTTTTATCGGATGCGCAGCCCGTTGAAACGACGCTACAACTTACCAACAGGACAGACACCACACGTCTCAGATTGATTGAGCAATTCATTCGAATTAGCCTTTCGTGGGTGGGACTTCACTAACCTTTTGAGCTGCCCGCACAGCCGAGACAATGGAAACACGCGCTTCAGTCAAATCACGCATACCCTCCATAACAGCCTTTTGTTGTGCGCGCATAACCTGCGTTGCACTCTCCAAAGCTTCTTTTTGTTCATCATTGTGAGCAACCAGCCGACCAGCCGATTGTTCGATTGAACCTGCATAGCCCTGAATCTGTTTCAATTTTTCAAGCACTGACTCGATGCCGCTCGTAATTTCAATCCGCATCTGGTTCAAACCGGCAATTGCCTGTGCAACAGTCTCACTACTGTTTTCCTGCGCCTCGGTTGCCCGTGCAATATAAGCACTATTGGTTCTGACCACATCACTCAGACTGGACAGCATCTCGTAACTATTCTGGATCACTTCGACAATTTGTCTTGTCGCTTCACCATTTGCCGCAACAGTAGACAACATCGCATCGACAGAACGTTTGTTGTTTTCCGATTGCTCGGACACAACAGCAAGCATCTTGTCCATGGTTTGCTGCTGGGCAGCCTGTCCTTCAACAAAACTACTGGATATTTCAATAAATTTTCCGGTATCTTCATGCGAAAACTCGACATGGCGGGAAAGAACCGCTGCCAATCTGTTAATTGCACGTGTTGTCGCGTCGATTGTGCCGGTCTCGCCAGCCATTTTGGAAGCTTCTTCACCACTTGCAACAAACGACCATTTTTCAATATCGTAAACAATACCTTCTGTTGTACGCCCCATGAAATGGGCAATCAAACCTGTACAAATAGATGAACCCAGACCGAACATGGACGATGAAAACGCGGTTGCCATACCACCAAGCGGTGCCGCCAGCGAATTGACCAGTGATTTCGCTTGAATCTCATCAGCCGACGACAATACGTCGATAGACCCGCGAATACCTTCCATAGTAAATGTCAGGCCGAAAAACGTGCCAAGCAGCCCCATGGAAATAACAGCGCCGGCTGCATAGAAGAGAAAATCCACACGCCAGTCCAATGCCGATGAAACCAGCGAAATCGCAGAATTTCTTTCATCTTCATTGAAGCTGATAAGATCGCGCAACCGACCGCGCAACAATCGCATACAGCCTTTTAAAGCCGGTTCGTCAGTATCCCGCGGAAAATTTCTTTTAAATTTGACCCACTGTTTTACCCCCGCCTTGAGGTAAAACATCGTGTAAATTGCATAAGCCAGTACGATAGCGTCAAAAACGGCGATGATACTATTGAAAATGATATTATGTGCTACAAAATCGCCGTGAAACACCAAAGTGTAAACAAGTGCAAAGAGCGACAGAAGCGCAAGTACCAATGAAAAGTACAGTACAGAACGAGTAGATCTCATAAACAACCCCTTTTGATGCAGTGCTTGCACCGAAAAAATCATTCTCCCCCTGCCGCTACAAACGGCTCTTCCGCCAATTGACCATCTTGACGAAAAATTTTTCCCACCTGCACGTCAAAAATACGCAAAACGCGAATCATAGAACGTTTTAATGAGTTAACGAATTTTTGCAAGATATGGTGTTTTTTTCGTTAACGAAAAAATTAACCAGCAATATCAATTAGCTATTCCGTTTTTGTTTTATTTCCGATCATTCCATAACAAAATTCTGTTTCACTTTCTGTTACAAAAAGCACATCTAAGGCCATTTAAGCTCACATCCAAAAATATGTAAGAAAATTTTTTCTTTAAATACTTATTCGGTTATCTCTATTTTTTCAATACAAGACATTTATATTTTTTTCGGATATTGATAATTTACTTCAAACGATATTGTCTATTATTGACTTTTCTACAAATATATTTCGTATTTTAATCATTTATATAATTTATTATTATTTATCATTATTGTAATTAAATAGTAATTATTCAAATTGATTTTTATTAAAAACATTTTTGATAAATACAAAATTATTTATTATTATTAATTCAATAAATTCGTTTTTTATAAAATTATTTATACATCGTAAAATCGCAATTATAGAATTTTTTTGCTTTTTATAAGTCATACGTATAAATTAAAACTAATTAAATACAAATCATTATGATTTTATGATAAATTTTTTACATAATTCATTTATATTGTTCGTTTTTTGGTTGGCATAATATATTCTCCTTTCAAATCCTTGTCATTATAATTATATTAAATTTATATATATTATTATATTATTTTTATTTGTTTTCCATATTTTTTATATATGTTTTTATAAATAAAAATATAATTTAGTCGCGATACAAAATAATCAATAAAAATATAATATGATAACGTTAAAATTTTTTATCGTTCTTTATTATTTTTTATAAATTAGGTTTTTATTAAATGATTTTTTAATTTATTTATTAATAATTATTATTTATTATTACATTTATTGATAATTTTCATTGTCGACTAACTATCGTTAATATAGAGACATTGCAGAAAAACTTGGCTATTTTCTGACACTGCTTCTTACTGTTCAAGAGGCCGATCCAAGGGGGTATGTTTTGCAAATCGCAATTTTTCCTTCCCTGCAAAAAACGATTATGTCATTTTACTGTTGCACTGGGTTATGTGATTTCGCATTCATCGGGTGGTATCCTCTGAACTGGCTTCGTCGCTCACTCGAAGAGGTGATCAAAACAGCTTCAGGGGTGCTTTCTGTTCTCATCTGGTAAACCGATAAACTGTCCTGACGTTACAATATTCAAACTATGAGATATAAGCACTAGCGATTTTGAAATATCCTCAAATGCGTCACGCTGCGGCTTTATAAACGTGAACAGTCTCCGAGCTCCGGCTTATTGAGCTGAACCTCCGAATTCTTCCTATCTTCCTCTCCGCTATTGCCCATTTTGCAAAGGTCACCCCTACGAAATAGCAGAAACTATTTAAAATCCCTCTTTCATCCGGAGTCGGTTAAAACACGTAAAATTAAGAAATCGGAGATTTGCTTTGAACCAGTCATGATTGCACCAACAGCCACTTCGTTCCAGCTTGCCATAAAACAGAGTCATACGAACCGGATTTTTACCTGTTTCGCTATTCGCCATCTGTCATTTATGTGTTTTCGATTTTGGTTCGCTCATGAGACAATATTATTCACGCATTTTTGAAAGGGAAACTATCAGATCTTCAAACCGTAAGCTCGCCAGAATGGAGACTTATGCATAACAGCTTTAGGAAATTTCCGAAAAAACGACGCAGCAATAAACCTGTCGGTTATATATAAAATTATATGGCTGTAAAATCTTCATAGCATGAAAAATAAAATTATATAAAGATATTATATTTTGTGTTTTACAATAAATATTGATAAAATTTAGATAAGTTTTATATTCTACTTTATATATTTATTCGTAATTTATTTTCATAACTAATGAAATTTTATATTTAACAAAAAATTTTTTCATTTTGTTTAATTCAGGTTAAATTTATGATTTCCTTCTATGATAGAATGATGATTCATTGGTTTCATGGTGGATTGACCAATAAATGATTTTTGCAATCTGCCAAGATCGGATAGCGGGCATATCGCCTTATTTTTCATTGTTGCACAGATTGGCGCTTGCCAATGACCGGAGCCGCATTATTCGCCACATCATCTAAGCCATCAAATAAAATTCGCAATGGAAAGATGCCCCCTCGTTTAGCCTGAATAAAACGCTCTCTCATTGCTTTATCCGCTAGAGGATATCAGGCTTGATTGCATCTTTTCGGCCTCATCCGGCAGGGCAAAACCACCAACGCATCGTGATCGATGCAACATAACTCAAGACGCATCACGCTGCCGTATAGCTTTTAAAAAAGAAGATCTCTCCCACCATATTGGCTGCACAAAAGGCTGCTTTCAATCCAAACGCAATATAGTCTCAATAAAACAGACAAACTCATTTGCCTGTTGTCGTCAGAAGGCCGGATGGGGAGACGATAAAGACCGCCGCTCTCCTTTTGTCCGTAATAGCTGATATCAAGCGAACTTATCGCAGTTCAGGATATAATGCCCAATGGCTCGGAGTGGCTTTTATGCCCAATGGCTCAGACTGGCCTTTATGCCCAATGGCTCATGTAAAACTTTGCATATCAAGAAGATCAAGGCTCACATTTCTTCAAGGCAAGGGGAGAAACACGTAAATCGATTTCAACAGGGAGCCTATCGCTCGCGGCACAAAACCGGAATCTGTTTGCTAAGAGCAAAGAATGGCGGCATTTGAAGACTGACGGCCTATTGCAACACTGCATAAGCGATGAGAAACACAGTTTTCTTGGCAATATGCTTCGCCCCTACAGTCATCTTTTCCCTATTTAATGCACCTGCCTTTCAATGGAAAAGTCGAAAATGGAATAAAATGGGCCGCATAAGTTCGCTCTCATGAAACAACGCTATATGATCACCTTCAAGTCAGGCAATTGAAACTTATATTCCGCTGCGGATTCAGTTCCTGCGTTTCAGCAACTGTTCCAAGCCCTTTTTCAGTTCCTGTTCAAAGTCCCGCTTCATCTGCTGAGACAAATCTCGTTCGATCTGCTGTGCCAAGTCGCGTTTCAGTTGCTGTGACAAATCCCGTTCGAGCTGCTGTACCAAGTCCCTCTTCAGTTGCTGCGACAAATCTCGTTCGAGCTGCTGTACCAAATCCCTTTTCAGTTCTTCTGCCAAATCTTTTTTCAACTGCTGTACCAAGTCCCTCTTCAGTTGCTGTGACAAATCTCGTTCGATTTGCTGTACCAAGTCCCTCTTCAGTTGCTGTGACAAATCTCGTTCGATTTGCTGTACCAAGTCCCTCTTCAGTTCTTCTGCCAACTCCTTTTTCAACACTTGTACCAAGTCCCGTTTGAGCTGTTGGTCCATGGTTCCGGCTCCCCTGAATTTTGACTGTTCGAATTAATTCTGACTGACCGAATTATATGTCAACTCAAGAGCAATAAAAAGAAGACTATGACGAAATAGCTTTGTCCTGAACGAACAACTCTTTTTTCTCTTCTGTATAGAAAGAAAAATTAATTTCGACAATTGCACTAACAAGGGAGAACTATTTACGATCGGGACGCTTGGATTTTACAACAGAACAAACAGAACAAGACAGATTTACTGAAAACGGAAACAAGAAATATTACTGAATTAAAAATACAAAATTACTAAAACACAAATTGTGAAAAAAGCCCGTACCTAGTGGGTATTTTTCTCGTTGAATTTATCAAAGAGTTCCTGGTCTTGTGGACCTTTATTCAGAACAAACAAGGCTGTTTTACCATCATTGAAAGTGGCCGGAAAACCGAACACTGCCGCATGTCCGAGGAAATATTCGTTATAGTCTTTATCGTCGGGAATGAGCCGTAAAGAAGCTACGAAATTATTCTCGTAAAGATTGGCAACTGTTGCTGCCGCCTGTTTATTAAGAATATTGCTTTTGTCGCCAAAATAGATGCCGCGAACGTCGACAACCGAACCGGCATCAAATCCGTCGAACTGGGAAAAAGACAAATCGATCAAATGTGTAGCGCCAAGGTTTTCACGATAATTTTTGCGAATGCTCATGCGCACGCCCAACAGACCATCCTTGGTTGCGAAATCTGCTACAAGAGCTGTTTCGTCATAAGGATTTTCCGCACTATGAGGCGGCTGGAGCGTCCATGCCACCGAACCAAGCAATTTGCGCTGTTTGCCTTTTTTGTCTTTCAGCAACATGCTGGCATCGGTGCGCGGCCTTGTCTGGATTTTCGCATCTTGCGGATTGACACCATTCAAGCCATTTGTTTTTGGCGGTTCCAACATTGCTTGTTGATAAGGGCTTTGACCACCATTCGGATATACAACCACCGACGGCAAATCAACGTCTTTTCTTGTTCCGTCGAGAGGCTGGGATGACATATCATATACTGGAGCTTTCGCAGGAGCTTTTTCTGGAGCTTTTGCTGGAGCTTTCGTAGATGCTTTTCCAGCTTCAGAATTTGCACCCTCATGATTTGCATTGGTTAAGCTATTACCTTGCGTCGCCTGATTACCCTGACCTGAAGGGTTAATAGCTGAAGTATGGGACAAATCGAATTTCTGGCTATCGCCAATATTTATGGACGAAAAAACCGGTACATTGCCGCGCCAGAAATAATAGACCCCGCTGGACAATACACACGCAGCCAGAATACCGGCAGCCAAGCGACCTTTGCCCTTGATATTTTCATGTATTGCAATCGACAAAGCTTTATAAGTCGGTTGTCTTCTGACCCTTCTTTGGCGGCGGGCATCAAAAGACAAAATCTTCGGAAAAAGATCTTGTTCCAATTGCTTGGACTGCGTTTGATCTGCCAACTTGGATTGCAACTGATTTTCGGCCGAAGACTTGCGGTTCGAGCTTTCGTCAGATGCGGCCGTGTTAATTGTCGGTTGCTCGAAGAGATCGGCTTCTTGATTGTTATATTTGACAATGAAATCCGGAATTGGCGGGTTATCTTCCAGCACATCCCTGTTATTCTTGAGGAAACTCTGTTTTGTTTCCTCGTCAGGAATTTCGCTTGCAAGTTCTATATCATTGAAACTAAACAGATTTCCGTCATCGAGATCGGTCTTGGGGGGTGTTGTCGGATTGCGATTGGTATTTTCTCCCACAACATTGGAGGGAGCTTTTTTTGCATCATTGTGCAAAGGAGCTTTATAAGCAATGTCGCTTTTATTGCTATCGAAACGTGACAAAGGCTCTTTGATTTCCGATGCAGGATTTATGCCTTTTCTTGCCTTATTCTCGACAGTTTGTTTTTCAACCAGTGGCTTGGCTACAAAACCGGCATTATCTGGCACATTGGCGAAAAGCGATCCTGCCGGTGTACCCACAGTTGCCCGCCCATCAACTGCCGGATATGAAAACGGCGGTCTGTTAAGCGGGTTATCGGCATTGTCGGGCAAAGGCGCGATAAATATTTTCTGTTCCGGAGATCTGCCGTTCATGCCGGTAGCGGATGCACCGCCATTTGATAACCCGCTTCCCGACGATGCCGATATTGTCGGGCGCGGTAGAGGCGAGGCAGTCACCACGGTTTCTCTTTTAAATAAACGTCGTTCCAATTCCTTGATTTGCTCATTCACCGGTATTCTCCGGCCTGCCAAAGGATCGGGCTGATTTGACACGCTGAATTGTGCCCCTGCAAAGGTTTTATCAAGAAAATAAATGTTGGGGGTCGTTGCATAACCGCCAACATTGCCATATCCGGCCATATTCCGCGGTTGTTGACCGGATGGCGTGCGCTTGCCATCATTCTTTCCGGCGCCGGATGTTGCTTGATATGACGGTGACCGCGGAGCATTTGCCAACGGCATTTGGGGCTGTCTTTTTGAAAATGCGGCATTCGATCCAGACGACTTTGCAGCGTCGATTGGCGCCTGACGGTTACCCATTGACTGCGGATATCCTTCACTACCAGTTTGGACACCGGCTTGAGGGAACCGGTTTATATTATTTACCGACGGTCTGTTACCTTGCTCCCTATTCAATGGAGAAGATTGTATCCCTTGTATTGCGGCCTGACGGTTTAAGGAAGGAGCTTTGCCGGTGTTACCTGAAGAATTTCGCGAACCATTCGCACTCGAACCGGAAAGACCATAATTAGGCGTGTTTCCTGATTGGAAATTTTGCTGCCATGGCATATTTTGCCGTGCATCGCCTCGCGAAATTTTCCGGGCCTCAGCTTCTGCAAATAGAGCATTATTGCGGGCATTTGCCGATTGTACATTTGCCTGTCGCGCAAGAAGCGAGTTTAATGTTCTTTGTCTGCCTTCGATAAATGCTTCGATTTGGCTATCATCTTCAGCATATAAATTCTGTTCGCGAGACAAATCACCATTGTTGATGACCGGCGATCGATTAGTGTTGCTTTGACGCGGAGCTCCTCGGGCGGCAAAATCGATAAAATGCGGATTATCGGTTAAGCCTTGTGAACGATTTGCGGCTGCTTTACGTTCCCCGAAATTGAAAAGCTCGGCATCGGTCATCGCCGGATCGTCGTTTTCGAACGACATATATCTGAACACATTATGACTGGATGCCAATCGTCGTAACCGGTCAGGATCAACCGCAACATCGCGTCTTGTACCAAAATAATCCGGCAAATATGCCCGATAGGCGAAATGGCAAGGGACGCGGTTTTCCTCCAACACAAAATATTCCGGCCGTAAAAGATAAAAAGCCTCCACCTCGCATATAGCCGCCTCCAACCTCAACATATACGAACGCTGGACGAAATCGGGCGCGTTCATTTCATTCAGCTTCGATTTGATAGCCAAACGTGTCTTTTCATAAATAAGCTGGCGTACGTCTGAAATCGGACGAGATTTTTGTCGTTCAATCGAGTGCCTGAGCAGCTTTGGAATGTTGATCATTGTAGCGCGCTATTTCCATCTAGATAACAATAGAATCCGAACAATTTGTACTATAACTGATTTGATTACCCCATGATTTAATAATGTAAACTAAAACCAATGTCTATCCTATATTTTTTAAACTAGAAAATTAGGAAAATTCGCTTATAATCCTATTATTCCGTTTTTTTTCAGGATAATTAAAAGATAATTTCATAAAAATATTTAGCCGGCTTATTATTTATATTGAATCTATAATTTAATATTCAGCGTTCTCGCAACGCTTCTTTTGCACGATTGAGCGGCTTTATTAAATAATCCATTACAGTTTTTTGACCGGTGCTGATTTCAGCGGTCGCAACCATTCCCGGAATAATCTGATGACGTTTTCCATCCTTGGTTTCGAGATAGCTATGGTCGGTCAGAATATAGGCGCGATAATAATAAATCCGCTTGTCGACATCATCTTCGATTGAATCGGGCGAAACCATCTGCACATGGCCGGGGAGCGAACCATAAATTGCTGAATCATAGGCCGTGATTTTGACATTTGCCGGCTGGTCTTTGTGAATGAAAGCAATATCGCGCGGGTTCAACTTTGCCTCTATGAGAAGCTGGTCACCCAAAGGCACAATTTCCATCAATGTTCCGCCGGGGGCAACAACCCCGCCAATCGTTGTAACGCGGATATCTTTGACAATTCCATTGGTCGGAGAACGTATAACTGTGCGGGTCAACTGGTCGGCCAGTCCTTCTCTTGTTTTCAAGAGCGGCTCGAGATCGGCCATTGTTTTGGTATAATCACCGCGCAAAGCGACAAAATATTCATTTTTTGTCGCCGCAAGTTTTGATGACAATTCAGCCGCATTCTGCTGCAATTTCAACACCTCTACCTCGCTTGCGGCACCTGTTTTCAGCAAAGGTTTGGCAATTTCCACTTCGTCTTGCGCAAGTTTCAACTGTTCCGTCAGATTAAGCACATTTTCTCTGAAGGCCTGACGATTCGTTAAAAAAAGCTCGGTTTCGCGGTCAATGACATCCTTTTTATCCCGAATTTCCTCGGGATAATTGACATTGTTCTTATAATTCATTTCGGCAAAAAGACGCGCAGCCCGCGCCTGAAGGGCAACGATCTTGGCGAGAGTTTCATCAACATTGGATTTTGCCTTTGCCGGATCAAGAGCGGCAAGAACCTGCCCTTCCCGAACCTCGTCGCCTTCTCTTACCGAAAGTTCTGCAAGAATGCCGCCCTCGAGATTCTGGATAATCTGGCCTTTGGAAGCGGGCATCACTTTGCCCTCGCCAATGGCTACTTCGTTCAAAACGGCGAAATAGGACCAGATCATGAAAATAACAATCATCGCGATGATGACCCAAAGGATCAATCTTGCTCTCTCATTGATACCGTGAACTTTTACCAGTGAATCGACATTCATTGTCAGCCCCTCGCCTGATTATCATTGGGAGCACTTGCGGTCG
>CAMLLT010000071.1 GCA_946480935.1 uncultured Bartonella sp.
ACGGTTTTTGTCTATCATCAACGATTTCCCCTTCGTTTAGAAATATCGATTGCTTTAATTGTGACCCTTTTCAAGCGAAGTGGAAATAGACAAAAATTATTAGAAAAATTAGTAAAACGAGCCTGCAAATCGTGCGGTGAGTGAAGAGACCTGATCAACTTTTTGGAAAAGAAGCGGTACGTTCCCGCAATAATTGATAGACATAGTTCTTGGCAGTTTCGACCGCATCTTCTAGTGATTTACCTTTGGCTATTTCGCAGGCGATTGCCGTTGATAAGGTACATCCTGTTCCTCGCATTGTTGCATTGAGACGTGAATTCGAAAAATTGGTGGTACGGGAAGAGGAAACAAGGCTATCGATTGCAATATCTCCTGTTTCATGCCCACCTTTTGCAAGAACATATTTGGAGCCGGAGGCTAACAGTTTTTTTGCCTGCTCGATCGTCCGGGTATGATTTTCAGATAGTTTTTCACTGGTCAAAGCAGCAAGCTCGGGAAGATTGGGCGTGACAAGATAGCAATATTTCAACAGCTTTTCTTTGATGAATGTTACTGTTTTGTCGTCTGCAAGGACACCGCCCGATGAAGCGCGGATGACCGGATCAAGTATAACCGGAATGTCTGAAAAATTGTCAAGAACGCTACAGATTGCCTCGACAATTTCAGGTGTTCCCGTCATTCCCACTTTAATAGCCGAAATTTTATCCGACCGGAGTGCGGCCAACATCTGCCCGCGGATGATGTCTCCATTCATCGGCAGCTTTGTTTCGACGTGGTGGTCATCCTGCACATTGACGGAAGTGACAGCAAGCCCTATTTTGACCGAAAAATGGCTTGCTGTTTCGATATCACGGACGATGCCCGCGCCACCTGTGGGATCAGTTCCGGCAACGATGAGTATTTTGGCCATCAGCGCCATTTTTGTGTTGCTTCCAGCCATTGTTTTACACGGTCTTCGGGATTTTCGTTCAAGGCAATATCGGTTACCACAGCAGCGCTATCGGCACCGGCTTCCAACACAGCCTTGGCACGTTCCGGATTCAATCCACCGATTGCAACCAGAGGAAGATCACCAACAAGCTTTTTCCAACGGGTCACTTTTTCCAAACCTTGAGGTTGCCACTTCATCTTTTTCAATATGGTTTGATAAACAGGTCCTAAAGCGACATAATCCGGCTTGGCTTCAAGCGCTTTATTGAGTTCGCTTGCATCATGCGTACTGACGCCGAGTTTCAATCCTGCTTTCTTTATTTTCTCGACATTGGCATCGACAAGATCTTCCTGCCCGAGGTGAATAAAATCACATTTTTCCTCAATTGCTGCTTTCCAATAATCATTGATGATCAACTGGCAATGAAATTGTTTGCAAACAAGTTTTGCTCTCTGGATATGCTGGTGGAGAACCTCTAAAGGCACGTTTTTCATGCGTAGTTGCACCAGTTTAACGCCGAGCGGTATCAGTTTTTCAATCCAGTCGGCACTGTCCACGATAAGATAAAAGGGGTCTAATTTGATCAAAATACTGCCTTTCCAAACACCGGTGTTGAAGGAACTGCAACATCTCTGGGCTCCAACATTCCGGCTTTATATGCACTTTGTCCGGCTTTTATAGCATTTGCAAACGCCTCCGCCATCAATACCGGATCACCAGCCTTGGCAACGGCTGTGTTGAGCAATACACCATCATAGCCGAGTTCCATGGCTATTGCCGCATGCGACGGGCGACCAATTCCGGCATCCACAATCAAAGAAAGCTCCGGAAAATTGGCACGGATTGTGCGTAAGCCATCAACGTCCCTTGGTCCTTTTGCCGAACCGATAGGGGCACACCAAGGCATAATGACACGACATCCTGCATCAGCCAGCTTTTCTGCGACAATGAGGTCATCTGTCGTATAAGGAAAGACTTGAAATCCCTCTTCATTAAGAATGCGGGCAGCTTCAACCAGAGCAAACACATCCGGTTGCAGCGTGTCGGCATTGCCGATCACTTCCAGCTTAATCCAGGGCGTTTTGAAAATGTCGCGCGCCATATGCGCCGTTGTGACAGCTTCTTTTACTGTAAAGCATCCGGCAGTGTTTGGTAAAATGGATACCCCGAGGGATTTTATCAGGGAAAAAAATTGTCCCCCTTGTTTTCCACCCGCCGTTTCACGACGCAGAGATAATGTTACAATCTCTGTATGGGAAGCACGAATTGCATCTTCAAGAATTTTTGGCGATGGATATTGTGCCGTTCCCAACAGAAGATGGGATGAAAATTTTTTATCATAAAGTTCAAGCAACTTGCTCAACCTCCCTGCATAGGGCTTAGAATTTCTATTCTATCACCGTTATTTAATTTGAAATCTTCGCGCTCGCTTTCACTAACAAGCTCGGCATTGACGGCTGTTGCCAGCCAATCGCCTTCATAATCGAGCTCGTTCAAAAGAGCCGAAAGCGTTTCAGCACCTACATTTTTTTCTTCGCCATTAACGAATAACTGCATTTTAATCAGCCCATCACAATTTCAGTCACCTGACGGGCCATCTCGGGCGAGATGAGGTATCCGTGGCGGTGCATTCCGTTGACATAAATGTGGTTGCCGTCCTGTTTTACTCGCGGAAAATTATCTTCATAGGCAGGGCGAACGCCAACTCCAATTTCTACTATATCGGCCTCGCCAAAGGACGGATGAATAGTGTAGGCGGCATTCAGAAAATCCATCATCGAATGCGCCGTAATCGGCCTATCATCATTGCTTTCAATCATAGTTGCACCGATCATAAAAATTCCGTTGTCTCTGGGCACAATATATAGCGGAATTCGCGGATGAACGAGCCTGATCGGTCTTGAAAAGGAAATTTCGTTATTGTGTACAAGCAACATTTCGCCACGAACGCCACGCATGTCTTTATCTTGTCCCAGACGGGCGATACCTGTTGCATCGACGATAAAATCAAAACCGTCTTCACTTGCTCCAACGTCAACAAAATGCGCGTTCATATCTGCCAATTTTTGTTTCAAAGCCAACAAGGCTTTGCGAGGATCAATATGGCCTTCCGTTTTGTAAAATAAGCCGCGGTTGAAACGCCCGGCAAGATCGGGCTCCAATTTTGCAATTTCATCTCCGTCGATTATGCGATGCCCGCCCGTGCGTTGCGAAAAACGGTTCAATTCTGCGCTGTCCCTTTGAGGAGCAACAACGAGAGTACCATTATGTTTGACAAGATCGGGGAGAGTCTCGGCCCACCATTTCATTGTCTGTAACCCCAGTTCTTCAACGCGTGCTTCGGCGCTTTCGCGTTCGCAATAGGGGGCAAGCATACCGCCGGCATACCAGCTTGCAGCTCCACGGGGAGAGTCAGCCGGAGCCGAGATCGTTATTTCAGCTCCCGCTTTTGCTAACATATAAGCGCTGGTCAAGCCGGCAACGCCACATCCTTTGACAAGTATTTTCTTGTTCGCTTTTTGCATTCGCATCATCCACAATCAAATGAGGTTGCAAGAAAAATTTGCAATCCCGTTAAGCCAGAATGAACCAGCTGTGTGATATCCAGAATGTAAATTCTTGGAACACAACAAAAAAACCGGATCGGAATGATTGAAAATCAAATGACTGCTGTTTATCGAGCAGGTCAAACATAAAAACCATCCCTCCGCCAGTCCTAACTGGTTCAGGTTCAATGGGTCACTGTAAAGATCAGACGTTAATCATTCTCGATACAGACTCTCAGCCCCGAAAGGCTCCCCAAGGTTGCTGTGCATGTTTGGCTTAAATGGTTATTTTGTCAACATCTATAAAACGTGATTGATGAATCCTGCAAAGAACGCGGCTTATCATTGAACATAGAAGTCCCAAAATACGGCATTCAAGGTTTTTTAAATACAAGAGATGTTTTGATAAGCAATAGAAATGTCAAACGTCTTCTTTTTCAAAAGGCAAAAATGCGGCAATGATCAGCAAAAGCCAGCCGAGAATATTGATTGTGCCCCCAAGCGGCGCTGCATAAGGGAAGAGCCGTGTTTCGGCAAATTCTCGACACATGATATCCAGTGCAAAAAGCGCGACGCCAATAATGATAAGAACACCTGAAAGGCGCATGACGATATTTGTTTTTGTGGCAACCGAGAGGCCTAGAAGCGCTGCTGCATTGCCGAGAAGGACTGGCGCTACTGCTTCGTAATAGCCGCCGATATGCGAGGCAGCCGCGTAAGCAGCAATACCACCGGCGCCATAAAGGCCGGAAAATCCGCTTAATATACGTTTATTCAAATCAGACATATTTTTCACCCCTTATCTGCCGCAATCAGCGCGTATGAGAAAGCCTCGGCAAAAAGGTCCAGTTCTTTGCGAGGACCAACACTCACCCTAATGAGCCGATCAAGAACTGGCACAAAAGGTTTTCGTACAAATATTTGCCGTTTTATAAGTTCATTTAAAACAGCTGTCGCAAATTTCCCGTCACGACCACAATCAATGGCAACAAAATTGGTTGCAGACGGCAAAGTTTTTAATCCGTTTTTTTCCGCGATTGTTACAATTTGCTGTTTTGCCGTTTCGATTTTCTTGATGACATCCTCGAGATATCTGCGGTCTGCCAGAGCTTGCAATGCTGCAATTTGTGCCATTTTATTGACAGAAAAATGGTCACGAATTTTATCGAACATTTTGATCAGCTCGGAAAACCCGATTGCATAGCCACAGCGCAATCCGGCAAGACCATAAGCTTTGGAGAAGGTACGCATTCTCAAAACATTGGGCCATAATTTTGACATGGCAGGCAATTCATCTTTTGGCGCAAGTTCGCCATAGGCTTCATCAAGAACCAGTAGTGTAGTTTCGGGCAAACTTTTGATGAAAGCTTCAATCTCGTTTTCGTTATGCCATGTCCCTAACGGGTTATCCGGATTTGCGAGATAAACAATTTTTGCTTTATATTTATACGCCGCATCCGATAGAGCCTGAAGATCAGCCTTGTCATTTAAATAGGGGACTTCCACGAGCTTTCCGCCAAAACCAGCCACGTGATAGTTGAATGTCGGATATCCACCAAGCGAGTTGATAACAACATCACCAGGCTTAATATATTGGCGCACAATCAACCCCAAAAGAGAGTCCACTCCAGGACCAATGGTTAACTGGTTCGGCTTTAATTTGTAGAGCTGTGCGAGGGCATTGGTGAGATCGTAATTTTCCGGATCACCATATTTCCAAACTTCATTAGGAGAGTTTTTAAGAGCCTCAAGGACGGAAGGTGCAGGCCCAAAACCATTTTCATTGGCACCTAATCTTGCACGAAATAAATGCCCCGTTTTTCGCTCGATAGCTTCAGGACCTGTAAAAGGAACAGTCGAAGGTAATGAAGCGACAAGAGGCGTGACAGCCGGAAAAACATATTTGTCTGACATAATTCAATCCAGTAACAGCGGGCGACATGCAACAAAGCATTCTAAGACGACTAGCATAAAAACGCTCTACCGTAGATATCAATAAATCGTTATGCCTATGATTTTAATCCGGAATTTTGAAAACTGAAGCTGTTTTTCGGAAAGGGCATATTGTGACAATCGACAGTTATTGTTGTAATATCAAACGATATAAAATAAATAACAAAAATTTTCAAATATATGTTATAAAAATTCTACAAGAAATAATATAAATAACAAAATATACATATAAAAATTTATTTATATCGAAAAATACAAATTTTTATGTTTTTATTTTTGATATATTGAAATAATAACAAAAATATAATGATGAATTTTAAATAAAATAAATTCAAATAAAATTTTATATGAAAAAATAACGATTGTGAATGAAATCTTTGAGTATGCTTATTTCTGAAATGATCTTATCGGTTAAATTATCGGAGTGAATTTACTTACGTTATACACGCCAGAAATTAATCAAAATTTGCCGTTTTCTCGAATGTGAAATGAACGATCCGGCAATTCATTATTAATGTGCAATGACACTCTGGTTTTTCTTTGTCATCGACGGTGGTCATCTACATCGCAGTGGTCATTTCTATCAAGATTTGAATATGATCAGGCGCAAATGATCAGGTTTGTCAATCAACGGGAAAATTCAAACGGTGTATTGAGACCAACTGGTAGAAGATCGGAAATGATGATCAAAAACCAAACGCATTTGCTCTAAATCTCTTCACAACAAAAGTTGAAAAATAAATTTTCTGAAGAAACGGCATTCAAACCGTGTTTTCTTATTACAGGGCTAGTCTTGTTTCGGATCAAATTGTTCGAATGGGATTTAATGCTCCATTTCGAGTATTGACCCGATTTAATTGGTTTTTGATACAAAACCAAAATTATTTTTTGACATAAAAAAACCGGTGGTAAAACCACCGGTTCTAATTTTTAATTCATCCAAGAATTAGAACGAACGCTGGATACGAACCATACCCTGGAAAGCATCCTGCCCCTTGAGAGAGCTACCAAATTTGGCATTTGCTAGCTCATTGCGATAGCTATAGTCATCTTCCCAAGAAATATATGTCAATTCAGGAGTAATGACGAGGCCCGGTACCAATTCATACTTTACGTTAACAGATGCAGCGAATGTATCTGTATCGTCGTAGGCAACCTGAGCGTTGAAGCTGGTCTTCTTATTGAACTTGAAGGTTGTACCACCCCAAACAGCCCAATCGCCACCCCAATCACCATAGATCGAGTTGATCTGACGATAAACGCCGTACTTAAGAACGCCGTCGCTACCAATGCGGGCTGCATGGCGGCGTCCGTTGCCATTTTTCATACCATATGTGTCATCTAAGTCGTAATAATCATCAGCAGATTTATATCCACCCATGACCCAAACGCTCCACTGATCGGTAACGTTCAAATCCAAACGAGCCTTAGCTGCCCATTCTTCATAATAAGCATCGTAAGCGCCAACAACGGAAACGCCACCCCAGCCTTGAACGAATTTCAAGCCACCAACAACATTCGGTGTATAATCATCGATCTTACCGCTGAGTTTATAGCGTTTAAAATTGACATCACCGTTATCTGCCTTGGAGTAATGATATCCATAATCGTCGGCATCATCATTGCCTTGTTCAAGACCCAAGATCGCGGAGAAACCGTTTCCTGCATTGAATGTGTAGCTGATAACATTTGTACGTGTGTAAGCCATCGGGGTCAGGACGTCATCATTGATGACATTACCAAAATAACCTGTCCAATGGTTGAAGATGGATTCATCAAGACCGACGCGGATGCCACCGAGTTCGATGAAGGCGAAACGAAGCTGACCATCACTTTTGTCGTGACCATCACCCCATTGCGAACGCAATTCAACGAATGTGCGCAATGTACCAAGTTCTGTTTCCGATGCCGTGTGGAAACGGAGTGTTGCACGTGTATCCCAAGCATAGGTATCACGATCAATGTCACCACGCTTACGGGCATAAACGTCGTCACCGCCCTTGATGTCTGAACGGACATAGCCGGAAATACGCATGCAAGTTTCGGTACCAGGAATATAGAAGTATCCTTCACCATAAGCGTCACAGACGCGTACATATTCAACGGGTTCCGGCTCTGCAACGACAACGTCGGCTGCACGAGCGCCAGAAACTGCAATGAGAGCTGCAGCGGAGCCGAGAAGAAGGCTCTTAATGTTCATATCTGACCTCCAGTCAAAGTTAAAATTGGGTCGGGTTCACGAAGTTCAGAAAGTTGAATCCCGATCCCCTTAACCGAAAAAGTCGCACGCGAGCGCTCCTTCTTCATGAATCGAACATACCCGACGATATTTTTGATTCAACCGTGAAAAAGGAAAAAGCGGGGTTTTGAAGCGTGTATCGTCTTAACTTGTTGCAAAAATGACACAAAAAAATGGGGATTCGGGTCATTTGTTTGTGGATTATTAATCATACTTTTTTTGTTAAATTAACTTTAACCCAAAAAATTGAATGGTCATAAACCATTTCGTGAGTCGTTGTTGCTGTTAATCACAATGTCCGGTTTGGTTGTGTTTGAGCATCAATGTGCGGTTTATCGTTGGGCAGAAGGTTTTATGAATCTAACCTAGTGCAACATAGGCTTGTCGTAGAAACGGGATTTTCTCTCTCACTTCTCTTTAAACGCTGTGCTCTGTTCGAACGAATTGGGAGCAGCAGCACCTTCATTATTATATATTATGTATAAAAATTGATTTTTTGAGAAAATTGCTTGAACTTCCGTGAAAGAATGTTTATTGGCTGCTCTCGGAGAGGTGGCCGAGTGGTCGAAGGCGCTCCCCTGCTAAGGGAGTAGAGCTCAAAAGGCTCTCGAGGGTTCGAATCCCTTCTTCTCCGCCATATTTCAATTAAATTCTCTGCTATCTTCTGTGAGAAACAAGATTGGAATAACAAATTATATGGCTTAAACGATTTCGTTTCCCCTGACACTAGTTCGTGATAAAATTAATAACGAATTTATAAAATGTCGTCGCTCTGTTCGTCTTAAAATGTAATTTAATCGGTACTTATTTTCTTACGTCACTTTTTGTACATATCTTTTTTGGCAATCGGTTCGGATTTTTATCGCCTACGGATAAAAGCGGTGAAGCAATCAATCGGTGCTTTACGTCAAGAACTCAATCTAAATTCGTCAAGCCGGAAACATTTATCTGGCAGACATAAAAATCGAGCGAATATCAAATTTATCATGTGTTTGGTACATTGCATTTATTATCTAAAAAATCATTTCCTTGTCTCATCGTTCCTCCATACTATTTTTATTATCGACTTCTATTCACATTTAAGCTCCTGAAATTCGCCTGATTTGTGTTTGCAGCAATTTGTCGATATCAACGGGCAGCCAGGAAGAACAGATAAATAGGGGAAACCGAACCTCGTACCGTTGGAGAATTTGATGCGGAATAGAGACCTGAAGCAATGCTAAAGAATATAGAACATTTTTCGAATGCTGTTGGTTGCCGTTATTTGCAGTCATTGATTTATTATTGCGATACAAACTATTTTTCGTGTAGAGAATGGGGAAACAGTTTGGTTTCTGCCACTGACTCTTTTCGATGTTGCCAATAATAATCAACCATGTCTTTTCAAAATACTCTTATGTCTTTTTAAAATATTCTGGCGCATGTTAGGAAATTAAATCATTGATCATTCTTTCGATTGATCGAATTCCAATATTGATTGGGCAATTTTCACCAAGGCAAACCCGCTTTAAAAAGTGAGCTTGTTCGCTTTTAAAAGGTGTGAAAAATCATTAAACCGGATATTACACGGCCAGTCATATATCAAACTTAAATTTTATCCGAAAAGTGTATTTATGTATCATTTTACAAAAAAATTTTTTCAATTTTAATATATTTAAAAAATATATAATTATGTTTAGTAATAACGTAATTATTTTGATTTTTAAAATAAAATATTATAACCTATATTTAAGGCATCATAATATATATGAATATTGTTTTATTATTTAAAACGAGAAAAACAATAAAATAACGAAAAAATTTTTAAAGTGGCGTTATAGAATTATAACTTGAAAATTTTTACGTTCTTTTCGGGGTAATTGCGTATCAAAACAAAACAATATAAATCTTGTTCAAAATTTTCAGATGTTAAAGATTATCAGAAAATCAATATGAGCATAGAGCAAAACACTGGGATTACCAGCGACGAACATTCCGGGCAACTATCTGGAAACAGCGGTGAATTACGTGCCCTCATTGAATTGGAGGGAAATTTTATTATTCCAGGTTATCAACGTGGGTACCGATGGAATGACCAGCAGATTAATGACTTGTTAAATGATATTTTTGACTTTTATGAACAATTCAAGAAAGGAAAAGAAAACAAAATTTATTTTCTTCAACCCGTTGTGGTGACGGAGAACTATAGTGAGGGAACCGGTAATAATAAAAAAGAAAATGAACCGGAAACAAACATTGTTGATGGGCAACAACGTTTAACAACAGTGATTTTATTAAATGCGGTTCTGTTGAATCCGTCAAACAATTATGTTCCAAAAAATATTGATTACCGTAAGTCAATTAACAAAGCATTAGACCGTGACGACATTTATTTTGACAAAGCTATTGATTACAATTTTTCCAATGATAACCCGATAAAAAACGACAAACCACTTCGCAATATTAAAAAAAATAAATTCATTAACTATACGCTAACCATTAATACAAGGGATGAAAGTGATGAATTTTTAAAGCGTGTAGCTCGTGGCGAAGAACCGACAAAAGAGGAATGTTCAAGTATAGATTTATATTTTCTCTATAATGCTTACGATAAAATAAGACAATATATTTATGATAAGCATAAAAAAGGAATCAATTGGATAGAGTTTTATGGGGTATTTGCTAATCAGGTAAAAGTACTTTGGTACGTAATTGATAATAGCGACTCCAGTGGTGAAATAGCGGCATTTACACGTTTGAATAGCGGAAAAATTCCTTTAACAAATGCCGAGCTAAGCCGCGCAGCACTTCTCAATCCTGCTTATTACAAATCGGAAAATAACAAAAACGATAATGAAAATTTGCCGGATATTGAAACGGAACGCGGCTTGATAAGCGTTGGGTGGGATAATCTCGAATACGAGTTGCGAAAACCAGAATTTTGGGGAT
>CAMLLT010000072.1 GCA_946480935.1 uncultured Bartonella sp.
AGATATTCCGCACCAATAAAGATTTTGATAAAGCGAAAAACCATCTTCTTACGCTCGATCGTTTTCACCTCAATTATGATGTTCTTGACCGGAACGCTTTAATTCGGCGTGTTCCGTCTATCAGTCCGCAGCTTGTCGGCGGCATTCATTGGCTTGACCCGAAAACTGTCAACGATCCCGGCGGTTTGACCGCCGCTTATGCGCGTTATTTCATCAAACAAGGCGGGAGTTTCGTGAAACTCGATGCTTTGAAAACCGAATATAATAACGGACTCTGGCAAATAAACGATAACGGCATATCGATCGGGGCATCTGATATTGTCGTTGCTCTTGGCCCCCAGTCTATCCAGTTTTTGAACAAATTCGGCTATCGTCATATTCCTTTTGCGATAAAGCGTGGTTACCATATTCACTACCAGCAAGTTGACGAGACGACTGTTCTTCAACATTCTATCTGTGATCCCGTCGCCGGATTTGTGCTGGCGCCGATGCGTCAAGGAATTCGGCTCACGACAGGAATCGAATTTGCAAGTCCAAAAGCCCCACCTTATTGGACACAACTAAAGCGGGCTGAAAAAATTGCCAAAAACATTTTTCCGCTTGGTGAATATGTCGAGACCAAACCTTGGCTTGGAGAACGTCCATGTCTTTCAGACATGCGCCCGATTATCGGAAAAGCCCCCTCTCACAAGGGTCTTTGGCTCAATTTTGGCCATGCGCACCATGGATTGACGCTTGGAGCGGTTAGTGGAAAATTACTTGCCGAGATCATGGCAGGTGAACAACCATTGACATCTCCCGATGCTTTCAGTCTAACACGGTTTTGAGAACCAGAAACGGAGAACAGTAGCAATGGCGGCAGTTCAGCACAATAACAACAATAAAGCCAAATCTGATGAACATGTCATTGTCATTCAAGAATTGAACAAATGGTACGGTGAATTTCAGGCTCTTCATAATATCTCCCTCGACGTTAAAGCAGGAGAACGCATTGTTTTATGTGGGCCATCCGGTTCCGGTAAATCGACCCTTATCCGCTGCATAAACCAGCTCGAAGTACCCGAACAAGGCAGCATCCGCATTTATGACGTCGATATCATGAGTGCAGCGCCGCAAGAGCAGAAAAAAGTGCTCCGTGAAGTCGGCATGGTGTTTCAGCATTTTAATCTCTTTCCTCATATGACTGTCATGCAAAATTGCATTCTTGCACCCATAACCGTTCAAGGACTGACAAAGGAGGAGGCAAAAGAGCGCGCAATCAAATATTTGAGCAAGGTCGGTATCGAGGCCCATAGCGAAAAATATCCCTCCCAGTTATCCGGTGGACAGCAGCAACGCGTTGCTATTGCTCGTGCTCTTTGTATGGAACCCAAGGTCATGTTGTTTGATGAACCAACGTCAGCTCTTGATCCGGAAATGGTCGGAGAAGTTCTTGATGTTATTGTCAAGCTTGCTGAAACCGGCATGACCATGCTTTGCGTCACACATGAAATGGGCTTTGCGCGTGAAGTTTCAGAACGTGTTCTTTTTCTCGAAAATGGAAGGATTCTTGAGGACACAACACCCGATAAATTCTTTTCAAATCCTGATAATCAAAGGGCTAAAGATTTTCTCGCAAAAATAAAACACTAAATAATCAAGTATTAAACCGGTTCATGAGTGAAGTTTTAAAACGAAATTACGCCCTATGATAACTGAGACAGTTTCATCTGCCTATTTCGACAAATTTTAACTGGCAGCAAAAAGCATTTTAGCTTCTAAACAATTCCGGGATAAGTACGTAGATAATTGTGAATTTTCTGCAGGAATATAAGCGATAGATGCGTTCATTTTAAAAATAACCTGAATTCGATTCTGTGCTGTTTTCCATTTCACCCTGCTTTAATGAACTTCAAGCTTTTCACTAAAGCTTCAGATATTTCAACAAGGCTTGCGACGCAATTTCACCAGAAGGTGCGGATGTTTTCATGGCCGTTTTGATCAAAGAAAATCCGTCAAGTTGCGCTTGACGAACCGGCCCGGCAACAACCAATTGTTCAACCTGACGAGCAAGCATACCGGGACGCAAAAATTCATTGAAATATTCCGGAACAACCGGCCGGTCGGCGATGATATTGGGCAATGCGGCGCTCCACACTTTTACCCGCGGCAAAATGAAGGTTTTCGAAAAGATATCCGCTTTATAACCAAGAACCATCGGAATATTGGCAAGTGCCAGTTCCAGAGAAACAGTACCGGAAGCAGCCAATGCAGCATCAGCTTTTGCAAAAGCTGCCCATTTTGCCTCTTCTCCAACCACAATATCAACTTTTACCGGCCATTCACTCATAAGTTTGCGCACACTGCCCGCAAGCCTAGGCAGAGTTGGCAAAACAAAATTGATAGCTGGCTGCCGTTTTTTTAAAATCTCCAAAGCTGCCCCGAAAATCGGCATCAAGCCACGAATTTCAAAATGTCTCGAGCCCGGTAATATGACCACCGTCGGCGCCGACTTTTTCTCTTCCAAATGGCGCGACCGCATTCTTTCCATTGCCAACAATGGCGGATAAGTCAACAATCTATGACCGACATAAGTAGCAGGCGGGCCTTGCAAATCATGCATAACCTTTTTTTCGAAGGGGAGCACAACAAGAACATGGTCGATATAGGAGCACATTGCCTTGGCGCGTTCGGGGCGCCACGCCCAAACCGAAGGAGCAATATATTTTATGATAGGGATTTGAGGCGCGAATTTCCTTACTTTTTTTGCAACACGGTGGGTAAAATCCGGACTATCAATAATGATAAGACAATCAGGCTTTTCATCAGCGATAAAACGCGCCAGACGATGTATATGCAGGATGAGCTTCGGCAGTTTTTTCAAAACAGCGCCAAGCCCCATTAAAGCTATATCATCAACATTAAAGACACTTTTTAGACCCAACGCTTCAAGATGCGCGCCGCCGACTCCAATGAGTTTGATATTGCGTCCGGTCTTTCGCGCCAATGCCGATATCAGATCTGCTCCGAGCAGATCTCCCGATTCTTCGCCGGCAACGATAGCAATTTTAATAGGACCATCAGACATATTCGTTCTTTCCGAAGGTCTCGATAAAAATTGAACATTTATCTGCCTGTTCAACCGTCTCTTTTAATGAAACGATGAAAGTTCTCTCTGCTTCGACGGCAACACCATCCAAATGACATTGTTTGGCATGGATAATTGTTTCAGGTCCAATAGTGGGCAAATCGGCTCTTTCATCCTGCTGTTCCTTGGCGCGCTTGACCAGCACACCCCCTGTTAGAGGAATACGTCTTTCATTACGCATTTCCGTAACACGGCGTAACATGTTATCGGTACCCTCCGCACCTTCAACGGCCACAACGCGCCCTTTTACAGCAACTGCTCCCTGACCGATATCAAGTTTTCCCAAAATTGCTGCTGCTTCCGCTGCAAGCATAATATCCCGCCAATTTTTTTCGTCAGCGCGTTTCTTTGTCAGATTGAATTCTTTGGGTGCCAATAATTGTGGAACGACTTCATGGGCGCCCACTACATGAAAACCGTATTTTTCGACAACGCTAATGAAGGCTTTCAAAAGCGCATCATCGCCCTGCCCCAAAGCGCGAAACAACTTTGGCAATGCCGATAAAGTTGTCCAATCGGGACGCAAATCTTTGAGGTTAGGCCGACTTTTGACGCCACCTGCCAATATAACATTGGTGATATTCGCTTTTTTCAAAGCTTTGATCAGTTTTGCTAGCTGTACGACCGATATTTCACAATGATCATAGGAGTAAAGCCTCGAATCGGCTTCGCCCTTCAGCGGAACAAGAAATGGCTTTTCCCCCATTTCTTCTATTGCGCCGGCAACAGCCAAAGGCAAAACGCCATTTCCCGCAATAATAGCGGTGCGACCGGAAAGGCTACGTTTTGTGTCGCCCTTCCCCATACTCAATATCCGATATCGCCGCTGTTATTTGTATTATCGAGTTTTGGTGTACAAAATGCGCGTTTGTGATCAGCCTCGACAAAATCGATAATGTCATTTACCGCTTTTGAATCTGTATAGGCATTACGCACGTCAATGGCTCTTTCAGCAATAGGTTTGGTTCTGTCAAAGAGCATCGGCACAGCATGACGCACTGCATGAATTTCACTATGCGGCAAACCTGATCTTTTCATGCCGATAATATTGAGGCCACCAAGCCAGGCGTGGACGCCGATTGCAGACCCATAAGGAATGAGATCACCAACCAGAGCCGCCAAACCACCAACAAAAGCGTGATGACCGACACGAACAAATTGATGAACCGCACCGCCACCACCAATAATCACGTAATCACCGATCACAACATGACCACCAATCATCACATTGTTGGAAAATGTTACATGATTTCCCAAAGCACAATCATGAGCGACATGGGCATAAGCCAAAAATTCGCAATCATCGCCGACCGTTGTTGTTCCACGGCTTGTATCTGACCCGCGATGCATGGTGACACCTTCACGGATGATGCAATTTTTTCCGATAACCAAAGTGGTACGCCCACCTTTGTGTTTGTTATTTTGAGGATCTCCCCCTAAAACAGCATTCGGATAGACAAGAGCGTTTGCCCCCAATGTCGTTGGGCCCATTATGACAACATGGCTCAACAAACGGCAATCATCGCCAATAACAGCATCGGCGCTCACGGTACAAAAAGGCCCGATTTTTACATTTGTACCAAGTTCTGCGCCTTTTTCCACAATCGCAGTTGGATGAATTTCAACACCGGACATTTTAGAACCCTATTCTTCTTTATTATCGGCAACCGCAATCATAGCAGCAACTTCCGCTTCTGCCACGCGGTTACCATCAACTTCCGCGAGGCAAGAAAAGCGCCTGATTCCACCATGTTGTTTCAATTTCTTGACATGGAGTCTCAACTGATCTCCCGGCACAACAGGTTTACGGAATTTTGCTTTATCGACGGTCATGAGATAAACAACGCCGGGTTTTTCGTCGCCCTGTACAAGCAACGAAATTGCGCCGGCTGTCTGCGCCATCGCTTCAATGATAAGTACACCCGGCATAATCGGGTTTTCCGGAAAATGCCCTGTGAAGTGCGGTTCGTTTACCGTAACATTTTTAATGCCGATTGCCGATTGATCACCGTCAATATCAATAATACGATCGATAAGAAGAAACGGGTAACGATGAGGCAATATTGACAGCAGTTTACGAATGTCAACTGCCTCCAGACTGTTCTTCTCAACAGCAGCGTTCATCTTGTCATTTCTCCTTATTGAACTTTGTCATATTTCTAAGCGCCGCAACTTCACGGAACCATTGTTTGATCGGGCGAGCGGGGCTACCTCCCCACTTTTCGCCATCAGGTATATCATTCATAACGCCACTTGCAGCAGCGATCTGCACTCGTGAGCCAATTTTCACGTGATCAGCCAAGCCGACACTTCCACCCAACTGCGTCATATCACCGATTGTGGAACTCCCTGCAATTCCACAATGTGCGGCAATCAAACAAAAACGTCCGATTTGCACATTATGCGCAATTTGAACCAGATTATCTATTTTTGTTCCTTCGCCGATGATCGTATCTTTCAATGCCCCGCGATCAACTGTCGTATTGGCACCGATTTCTACATCATCCTGAATAATAACGCGCCCAAGCTGTGGAATTTTTTCAATGCCGCTCGGACCACCGACATAACCGAACCCATCCTGACCAATTCTCACACCAGGATAAAGACGAACCCGATTGCCTATAAAGCTATACTGAATTGAAACAGATGGCGCGATATAGCATTCACGCCCTACCCGACAATTTTCACCGATGACAGCCGTTGAGGAAACAAGTGTGCCGCTCCCTACTTCCGCACCGCGTCCAATAACAGCCCCCGGTTCGACAGTCACTCCTTCTTCGAGCTTTGCCTCAGGATGAACAAAAGCTTTAGGTGAAACACCAAATTCTCCAAACCACGGAGCCGGTGTTGAAGCAGTCGGAAACAGAATGCGCCCAATCATCGCAAAATCGCGGTGTGGCGACTGTGTTACAAGGGTGGCAATATTATCAGGAACTTTGGAAGCAACATCTTCGGAACAGAAAACGGCAAGAGCCTGACTCCCGAGCAACGCTTTTGCAAATTTTCTACTTTCCACAAAAACGAGAGAGCCCGGCTCCGCATTATCAAGCGAAGAAAGCTGCTTGATTACTGAACCACTTAATTCAGGATTGCGTAAAGCGGCACCTGTTAAAGCTGCCGCCTCGCCAACAGTCAACTGTCGGGACGGCGTAAAAAATAATGAATCCGCCATCAGAACACTTTCTCTCCCGATCCTTCAAGATCGGGAGAAAGGGAAAATTAGAACTTGGTCGAGACACCAAAGTTGAAGTTCTGTGTCCGGTCACCGCTCTCTTTAGCAACAGGCCAAGCATAGTCAAAGCGCAATGGCCCAAATGGCGAAGCCCACATCAAGCTGACACCGGCAGATGCACGCCATGCACTGTCATCACCGGTAACCGGACTTTCATTCGGATAACTAGGATCATACTTATTGCCATAAAGTGTTGCCGTATCTGCGAAGAACGCACCACGCATACCCAAGCTATCCGGAACAACCGGCATCGGGAACTGGATTTCCGCCGTGGCATTCATATAGGTTGTACCACCGAGGAAGTACTTATCCCCGTCTGTAGAGCGCTGACGTGGACCAATACCGTTATATTTGAAACCACGTATCATATCCGAATTATTCTTGAACATATCGAAAATACGGACACCATCGTCACCGATCTCGTGGATATAACCACCACCGACCGACAACAAACCAACGAGATCGTATGTTTCCGAAATCGTCTTATACATCATGGCTTTACCGGTTGTCTTCAAGAAGTTGGCGTCACCACCGACACCGGCATATTCCTGAATACCGCGAACAAACAAGCCGTCATGCGGGTTTTTCATGTCATCTATCGTGTTATAGGTCAAACCATAGCTGACCGACGAACGAATCCACGGACTATTCTTCGAAGCCTGAACAATAGCACCGGAATAATCCTTCATTTCCTGTTCTTCTTTAGAAGTATGGTATTTATCTGCAAGTTTACTATAGTGCCCCTCATGGTCAAGGTCATATTCTTCCTGAACATAATTATAAGCGACGTTACCGGTTAACTGTTCGGTAATTGGCACACCAAAACGAATCGAACCGCCTGTTTGTTTGACATCATAATCGTCATTCATACGATATGTACGACGAAAAATGTCAAATCCTGCCGACAGGCGATAGCCGAGAAAATAAGGCTCGGTAAACGACAAATTATAATTACGTGCGTCGTCTTCACCGGCACCGGCACCAATACGGACATATTGGCCGCGCCCCAGGAAGTTACGCTCTGTAATAGATGCTTCAACCGAAGCCCCAGGCGAATCGCCACCTGTTGTATAACCGCCACCGATAGAGAACTCGCCAGTTGATTTTTCGGTTACGTCGACAACAAGGATAACCTGATCAGGTTCCGACCCCGGAGCTGTCGAGACATTGACAGTCTGGAAGAAACCAAGCCCTTCAAGGCGCCGTTTAGCGCGCTGTACCATTGTCTGGTTATAAGCGTCACCTTCGTTCAGATCGAGCTCGCGACGGATAACATAGTCACGTGTTTTATCGTTACCACGAATTTCAATTCGTTCGACATAGGCTCTTGGTCCCTGATCGATATTATAAACGATAGACATCGTATGATTATTAAAATCGCGGTCACCACGAGGTTCCACTTTAGCAAAAGCATAACCCGAATCAGCAACCTTGTTGTTGATTGCCAAAACAGAGTCTTCGATACGCTTGGCCGAATAGACATCACCTTCATGAGTCTTCAGCACTTTTTGCATCGATTGGGTATCAACCCCTTCAATCGTGCTATCAACCTGTACATCGCCTATCTTATAGCGGGCACCTTCATCAACAACAAATTTGATTTTATAGGAATTACTGGCTGCATCGAATGTCGCATTAGCCGAAACGATCTGAAAATCTGCATAACCGTGATTGAAATAGAAACGGCGCAAAGCTTCCTGATCAGCCTGCAAACGATCATCACTATAAACATCACCTCTGGTGAGCCAGGAGAGGATATTGGAGCGTTTGGTTGCGATAACATCACGCAGACGACGGTTGCCAAACGCCTTATTTCCTTCAAAGGTAATATCGTCAATCTTGGTCTTTTTGCCTTCTGTGATCTTGAAGACGACATTAACGCGTCCTTGCCCGAGATCGACAGTTTGAGCCGAAACCGCAGCATCATTACGACCTACATAACGATAGGCATCACGAATGGCTTGCTCGTCCGATGCAAGTTTGGCAGGATCGAAAGCTTCGCGTGGCTTGAGCGAAATAACCCGCTGCAAATCAGGATCCTTGACTTTTTTATTGCCTTGGAAAAGCACCTGATTGACAACTTCGTATTCCTTGACAGAAACCACGAGCGTACTACCAACCTGCTTCATTTTGACGTCGGAAAACAGCCCCATTGCAAAAAGCCGCTTCAAACCTTCATCAATATCATTATTGGAAAAATTCTTTCCAACCTTGATACCCGTGTTATCACGAATCGTCTGTGCGTCAACACGCTGGTTGCCACGAACCTCGATGGAGTGAACGACAGCCGCCTGTGCAACCCCCATTCCCAAAACCGAGACAGTTACAGTTGCCGGAACGGCCATTGCTACTGTAAGTGCCAGTGCAGATGCTGCGCTAAGAAATTTCGAATTCGCCGTCATTGGCTTCTTTACCCTTGTTTATTTGTTTCCAGACACATCGTGCCCAAAAATGCTTATATACCCCTAATAGCGGGTTTTTTTATACAAGCAAGGCCTTCCGTTAAATTCTGCCTACTTCTTTACTCACCGTGGCATGTATGCCACGGCATTTCATAAATATGGTAAACAGTTTACATCAATTTTAAATAACAAACATCGCTCAACTTGATAAACTGTTAACACAGCTTAATCAACCTAACCAGCATAAATAATCGTTGGATATTGCAAATAACATAAAAGCAACGACAATAATAAAGCCAAAGGTAAAAATTATTTCCTGAATACGCTTGGGAACCGGCCGCCCGATAACACCTTCAATAACATAAAAAACCAGATGACCACCATCAAGCGGTGGCAAAGGAAACAAATTTATCACCCCGATACCGATTGAAAGAAACGCTGTAAGATTGAGAAGTGACATAAATCCGGTCTCACTTACTTGCCAAGCTATTGTTGCCGTTTTCGACGGACCACTCAGTTGACAGCGATCTTCCCGCCCTTCAATCAAACGCCCGATAAAACGAACTGTCTGGACGACAATAAAAGCCGATTTGTCCGTTGCTTCACCAATTGCCGAAAACAATCCGTAATTGATATGTTTTTCATAGGCCGGATCCAGTCTCGTCGGGTTATTCGGATCAGCAGGAGCTCCAGCACCAATCATGCCGACGCGAACTTTATTGCCAAATCCATCATCCCGTTCCGTCGGTTTCGGCGTAATGGTAACGTTATAAGGCTGCCCTGATCTTTCCAGAGTAAAATTGATCGGATCACCTCCGTGAAGCGAAACATAACCGATGAGGTCGTCGAAACTTTCAACCTTTTGACCATCCATCTCGATAAAACGATCGCCGGGTTTTAACCCTGCCGTCATTGCGGGCGCACCGTCTACCAACGAACCGATAACCGGTTCAATGATTATTCTTCCATAAGAAAAAAAGAAAAACGACAAAACCACAACCGTAAAAAGCGCATTGGTAAATGGTCCGGCAAAAACGGTAGCGGCACGAGCCCAGGCACCAGCCGAAGCAAAAGATCCGGGAAGCGCCGCCGCATCCGATTTCGAAGTCATTCCGGCTGCATCTTCGTCGCCGATAAATTTCACGTAGCCGCCAAGAGGTATCAATGCAATACGCCACCTTGTGCCACGCTTATCGGTTCGCGAACAGATTTCCGGACCAAACCCTAATGAAAAGGCACTCGCGCCGATACCGCACCAGCGCCCCACGAGATAATGGCCCATTTCATGGACAAAAATAATGACCATGATGACACATATCACACCAAAAATACGCAATAACGGTGTGCCGACATCAGCAATAAAATTCATTATTTCCAAGAGAGGCTCCGTCAATCAGATCAGGTTAAACATATTCGAAGGAACTGTCATATCGGCAGCTATTGCACCGACGAGATAAAGCAGAATGGCCGCAAAAACCAGTCCATCGACGCGATCCATAAAGCCGCCGTGTCCAGGCAGGAAGTGCCCTGAATCTTTCACACCGAAGTGCCGTTTTACCCACGATTCAGAAATATCTCCAATTTGCGACACAATCGAAAGAGCAAGAGACAGTATAGGGATAAACAAATTGGCCGGAGTAGTATCAAGCGCAATAAACGCTACCAGACAACCACCTGCAGTGCCGGCCAAAGCACCGCCAATAGCCCCACTCCACGTTTTGTTAGGAGAAAATTTGGGGGCAAGTTTTGGTCCACCGAGCGAACGTCCATTAAAATAGGCGGCTATATCCGTTCCCCAAACAATAGCGAAGAGAAAAA
>CAMLLT010000073.1 GCA_946480935.1 uncultured Bartonella sp.
TTACGATTTGGTTCAGATAAGAACCTTCTTTTTGAAGTTTTCAACATTTAGGCGGTAACAACGACTTAATTTCATGTCGAAAATATGATTTCCCGTTCACTTGCCATTAAATGTTCGCAGAAAGTCCTCTTTTTAGGCTAATGGAAAGATCAAGCTTCAACAAGAACCGTTTACGGGGCTTCGTTAAACGCTTGTTTGCACAATTGATTTCTGCACATGATTTCTGCACAAACCTGTGAACCAATTCGCAATCGTCACAAAGGTTATTTGCAATCTATACACGGGCAGTCAATTCCGGACCAATCGGAAAGACAGCATTTTGTAACAGGAAACAAATTATAAAGCCGATAGATCAGAATGGTTACATCTATCGCAGTGCGTAGTTTTTGACTCATTATGTTTCCGGTTAATATCTACGAATTGATTTCGCTTTTTGATTCAAGAATTTTATCCAATCGGTTGAATAAAAACGTCTTTAAAGAGTTATTGATCGGCTTTCATCACTGAGATGATTCATAAAAAATAATAGGCATTGCTCGGAAAAAATTTGTCAGATGATTACTTTTGCAAAAACCATTGAGAATTTGTGATTTCCAATATCAAACATCGCGAAATGAGGACAGGGTATTTTGAGAATTTGAATCATATTTATTGACTAATAAATTGAAAATGTTGGATTTTATAATTTTTGAAATGCGGTATCGATTTTTCGCAAGCTTTCCTTGAAGGTGCAGCAGATGCATCAAGCCCGTTAAATTTTGCTTTAATCTGTGCGCGCTTATTTGAAGAACAACTTTGAAGAACAACGATTTTTTTATAATTGGAGAAAACAGGCCTTGGCTTGTCATAGTTTTGTAAAAATTTTATAGGAAAACAAAAAACAATAGTTGATATTGGGAGTGTCCGGTAACATTTCCTCAAATTGCTTTTTGGTTTTTAAAGCCTATATGCGCGATTCGTTATCTTTATCTGGAATGGTTGGTCCTTTGAATTTTAAAAATCTCATTCGCAATTTCGGTTTTATCATAGTTCTGGCAATCTCATCGACAGGCCTGACCTTATCAAGTCTATCGGCAGTCGGGAATGTTGCGGAGGCGCAAACGCCTTCAACGAGTGATAATACGGTTTTAAGCCCTGCAGATCTTGTCAAACAACAGCAGGCGGTCGTGAATGGCTATAAAGATCAGCTAAAAGAGCTATTGAAGAGCTATGACGCCGGACAGGATGACGATGCAGCCTTGACCGATATCCGTAACAAAGCACAGGATGTCAGCGGCAAGGTCATTAACACGGCTTTGCTTTTCCGTTCACCTTTGAATGATATCAATTTACGTCTGGACCAATTAGGCGAGCCTCAAGACGGGGTTCAGGAAGCAAAAACGGTTACAGACGAGAGAAATAATCTTCGCCAGCTTAAAGTGAAGATCAATACTTTGGTCGGACAGCTCGAAGATTGTTCGATTGATGCCAATCGTCTGGTTGAAAGAGCCATAGCGCAATCGCGGGAATTGTTTGCAAGAACATTGACCCACAGGGTCGAGTTTTCTTCTCCTCTTGGTACGCAAATTGTCCAATCTGCGAAAGATGCAGCTGCGGACTTTTTCTCTTTAATCTTTTCCTGGTGTCAATTTGTTTATCAATTCAAGTTGTTAGCGCTATGTGCTAGCATTTTGATTCCGTTTGTTATCGCTTGTCTTCTTGCCATTTCGACGCATAAATTGATCGGGCGTGTCAAACACGAGGCAACCAAAGAAGAACAAGACGCATCCTATTTGAAGCGCTTGTCATTCGCTTTTGTCGCAACGCTAGTTCCGACAATGATTTGCGCTGTTTTTGTCATTCTCGTACTTATATTTTTCAATTATCTCGGAATTAGTTGGCCAAATCTGGAACCGGTATTCCGCTCAGTGGCGGATGTCATTATGCTGGTGTTTTTTATCGCCCGCATGTCTTTTGTCATTCTCTCACCGAAATTGCCAGAGTTGCGGTTGATGAATATAGCTCCAAAACCGGCGCGTCTGTTGATTGTTCTATTGACCTTATTGGCGTTGGTAATGGCACTGGATTATTTCCTGAATGCTGTTTATCGCGCCGTATCGGCACCTCTTTCACTTGCTATTGCCAAGAGCTTCATTTCGGTTATTCTTGTTGGCATTATTATTCTGGCGATTTCTTTTGTTCGTGCAAGAACGAGCAGCGAGGATGATAAAAAGGTAACTTCCTGGCCACTCTATATTCGCATTCCGCTTATTGTTGTCGGATTATTGCCCATTTTGACAGCACTTGCCGGTTATGTCGGTATGGCGAGGTTTATTTCGCAACAAATCGTCGTCAGCGGTGCGTTTCTCGTGTTGATGTATCTTGGCATACAGACAGCGCGTGCAACGGCTGAAGAGGGAGCTTTCGCCAAGACATTCATAGGTCGTCGTCTGGTACAAAGATTTAATATCGACGATAGCACAATGGATCAGCTCGGCCTTGTTGCCGGCATACTTCTCAACATTATTGTGATTATTGTTTGTGTGCCGCCGATCATCATGCAGCTCGGCTTTTCGGCATCCGATATTTTATCGGCCTTCATTCACATAATGACCGGTTTCGAGATTGGAAATGTTTCTATCTCGCTCGTCGGTATTTCAATCGGCATTGTTTTCTTTTTGATCAGCTGGTTCCTGATACGCTGGTTTATAGGTTGGCTGGACGGCACTGTGCTTGCCCGCGGAAAGGTCGATTCAGGTGTCAGAAATTCCATCCGTACGGTTGTCGGTTATGGAGGTATTGCTCTTTCCGCGCTGATAGGCCTGTCAGCCGCCGGCTTCAATTTGAGTAGCCTTGCATTGATCGCTGGTGGTCTTTCACTTGGTATCGGCTTTGGACTTCAAAATATTGTCCAGAATTTCGTCTCCGGTCTAATTCTGTTGGCAGAGCGCCCCTTCAAGGTTGGCGATTATGTCGAAACCGGTACAATTGTCGGAATTGTCAAACGCATCAGTGTCCGTGCAACCGAAGTCGAGACGTTGAAACGCCAAACGATTATCGTGCCGAATTCAAGTCTCATCAATAACAATGTCGGTAACTGGACACACCGCAATAAAATCGGGCGGGTCGACGTGACGTTTACCGTTCCCGCTATGTCCGATCCGGAACATATCGTAGAAGTATTGATGGAAACCGCCAATTCTACCGAAGGGGTTTTGAAGAACCCCAGTCCATGGGTCAGTTTTTCAAGTTTTGACAGCAATAATTTCAATTTTACTCTGGCGATTTACGTGCCCGATATCACATCGACAATTGCGGTCACAAACAAAGTACGATTTCAGGCCTATAAGCGGTTTTCTGACGAAGGAATTACCTGATATGACAAAATGGTTTCTTGTAGCTGTTGCTTTGACATGTTTCTTTGCGGAAGGAGTAGAAGCCGCAACAATAAAAAATACTGATCAAAAAACGCAATCTCTCGTGGTTGCTGAAGGAAGTTCAAGACGGGACGTGTCTTTGAAGGCAGATCAGACAGTCGACATCTGTCCGAAGGGATGTTTCGTTACCTTCCCGAATGGCGATCGCTTTGCAATCAAGGCGACAGATACGATAGAAATCAACGGAAGTCGTGCGAGTTTCAAATAAAAAGACGAAAGTTGACTGGCGTCATTTTGACAAATAGAAAGCTCGGTATTCCTATCCTAAAAAAACGTGTGTTAGATATGAGGGAGGGATAATATTCTATCCCTTTTGCAAGATTTTTTCTGTGGTTTTAAAGAACACATGATCAATTGGGGGCAGCTCTTTTTCTGACGAAGAGTGAGCTTTTATATTCAAGAAATATTCTTCATTTCGATTGGTAGCGTATCAGAACGTTGTTATTTCCGGATGTTTATGTTCGCGTTGGTTGCACCAAAGGCTTTGAATTACACTTAATTAATCGGTTGGGAGACTTCTTTAACTTGATTAAGAGACTTTGATTGAGAGCCTTTTATTAAGAAACTGGGCAATAAGCTGAACGGAGAGCAATATCCGGTCAAACATGTTCAATTTGAACTTTTTCCTAATATTTTGCGAAGCGAAAGATTAAAACCGCATTATCAGGTTGAGCAAGCACGCGTTGCCTTTAAGCAGGATTCAGAAATGCATGAGGAAGGGTAAAACAAAGCAGTGGTGCGGACGGCGGGACTTGAACCCGCATGATCTAAAGATCGAGGGATTTTAAGTCCCTAGCGTATACCAATTTCGCCACGTCCGCAGCTTTTGCCCTTATAGGGAACGAATATCAAAAAGTGAAGCCAAAAAATTAATTTAAAATCCGAGCGGGGAAATAGCCACAATATTTTTAAATATCGAACCTTTATATCTATTCCGGTACAGTTTTTTTACCGCACAGTAAATTATTGCACTGCAAAACGAGGCATTCAAAAGCAGTTAAAATATCTGCCGATGTTTTCTCCTATGATGAGCAGCATTTTATCGGAATGAGAAAGATGAGATTTTTCATTTCACCTGTTTTAGCGCCGAACATGGCTCGCATCAGAATATCGATTGTTGAATAGTAAAGTCTACCGATATGATTTTATCTATTTGAGGGGATCAGGTTTTAGTAAATAGGCTTCATTTTCGTTATTTACCGATATTTTGTTTAGCGGATTCTATTTTCCGGAACCGGTGTTTTCAATATATGAAAAGGATAGAGAGGCTGACAGTCGTTTTAATGCGATGGGCATTTAGTGTAATTGAATACAATTGGTGCGATTGATACGGAAGTTGAATTTTTTGTGTCTCTCGCCATTCGACTGCGAATTTTTGTTGAATATAATCTTGTTTGATTTAATCTAGCCAAGATTGACTTTCCAGAAGAAAGCCAGCTCGAATTTATGGAATAGAAAGCATTTTATATCATGAGTGAGTTTGTTCAAGACGTGGCGAAAGCTGCCAAAGCTTTGCGCAGTCTTTTTGATGAGACCCCGCTTCAGCGGAATGAGTTTTTAAGTCAGAAATATGATGCAGAAATCTACCTCAAGCGTGAGGATCTGACTCCGGTTCGCTCCTATAAAATTCGTGGTGCTTTCAATTTCATTTCGCAAATGCTCGACAAGGTAGCGCCGGAAGCAGCTTTCGTCTGCGCTTCAGCAGGTAATCATGCTCAGGGTTTGGCTTTTGCCTGCCATCATTTCAAGCGGAAGGGTGTCATCTTCATGCCGGTAACAACACCGCAGCAGAAGATTGATAAGACCCGTTCATTCGGTGGCGAATTTATTGAAATTCGCATGATCGGCGATACTTTTGATCAATGTTACGCAGCCGCTAAAGCTTTCGTTGCTGAAGGGGGCGGGGTAATGGCACCGCCTTTCGATGATATGCGGATTGTGACCGGACAAGCAACGGTTATGTACGAGGCCGCAAAGCAGTGGCAAGAGCTGGTAGGAGATGAAAAGCCCGATCTGGTTATCATTCCGGTCGGAGGTGGCGGGCTTGCCAGTGGCATCAGTCATTTTATCCGTGAAAGTGGTTGGACAAAAACCCACATCCGCTTTGCCGAGCCGGAAGGGGCTGCAAGTCTCTATACCAGTTTGAAAGAAGGCAAACGCGTCAAACTGGAAGATGTTGACACATTTGTCGATGGCGCTGCAGTTGCCCAGATCGGAGAACTGAACTTCAAGATGCTGAAAGGGTTTTCGCCCTATGATGTGTCGATTGTTCCGGAAAACCGTTTGAGCGCAACAATGATTGAAATGCTGAATGTGGAAGGCATTGTGCTTGAACCGGCCGGCGGTCTTTCGATTGATGCATTGAAGAGCATTTCTCCGCAGGATTTGAAAGGCAAAAAAGTTCTTCTTATTATTTCTGGTGGCAATTTCGACTTCGAACGTTTGCCGGAAGTGAAAGAACGCGCCTTGCGCTATCAGGGATTGAAAAAATATTTTATTTTCCGTTTTCCTCAACGTCCCGGTGCATTGCGTGGTTTTCTCGACCAACTCGGGCCGGATGATGATGTTGCGCGCTTTGAATATCTGAAAAAATCGGCACGCAATTTCGGTTCCGTTCTTATCGCAATCGAAACAAAACGTTTCGAGAATTTCGCAGTTCTTGAAACAAAGTTCAAAGAGCTTGGTTGGGCATATCGCGATATAACCAATGACAGGGTATTATTTGATTATATTATATAATTAAATCAAATACCTAAATTGAACTAAAGGGTTGTTATCAATGAAGTTTCTCACCTCGCTGTTTTTTGCTTTGGCGTTATTTATTTCCGGAATCGGAGTGTCAAATGCGGTCGAGCCGGACTCTATCCAGAAAGCCGAACTCGACGGTCTTGTTGCACAAATCAATAACGCGGCACAGAAAAAGGATCTGAGCTTCATTGCCAATAATATGCCCGAGCGCCTTTTCAAGGAGATGGCGCTCAGGCTAAAGACAGATGAAGAGTCTCTCAAGAAGAATTTTATCAATCAATTGGACAGCCAGTTTTCCAATCTCCCAGCCGGAGCTTATCGTCTGGATGCCGGGAAGATCGAATATCATCAGACGACCAATGGTATTCCCTATGCTTTGATACCTACACGGGTAGAAACAAAAGATGCCATTATCGAATATCCGACGCTGGCAATTATTGATAACACAAAGTGGCATCTCATTTATGGTGGTCAGAAGACCGTTCAAAATCCGGTATTTCTGGAGATTTATCCGGATTTTCAGGATGTAAATATTCCGCAAGAAAAAATAACCCGCAAATAATTTATTCCGTTTTGTTCCTGAAATATCAGGTGAATGGCTTTATCGTTTTATAAAGTCAATGCAGCATTTCGCTTAAGTTTTGTGTGTCAATTGGCACTATTTTGATTGAGGGGAAAAGATTTCCCTTGAAGGTGATAATTTTTGGACCTTGCGTGATGCATCATCGTTCATTCGATTATTCGGTGAAATAAAGTCTCAATCGAGGCGGCAATATCCCAAAAAAATGAATTTTCATCTGGTGGTGTTCAGATATTGTCGTTGGAGAAAAAACAGACGCTTTTCCGGTGAAGGGCAAAGTTGCAACGAGGGTTCATAGTTTATTTATTTTGACTGAAAGCAGTTGCTTTTTATATCACATTGAACGATAAGGCTGGTTGTGATGCTTGGGTTGGTGAGCCAACTTTCTATAAAGGGACTTTGTAGCATCATTCACCTTGCCAAAGGTGTTCATTGGTCGCGCAAGTCGCTTCAAGGGCTAACCTCGAGCGTTTCGTCCTTATATTGATTAATCCGATGTTCCGGTTGCGCGGGAGATCAGGAGTGAAAAGCCTGTCCGGAAGTGGCAGGGAAAGATTTTATTTTGAAAACACAAAATTCGAATGCCTTCGAGGCATTGGGTGTATCGCCTATTCTCGCTAAAAATCTTCTGAAAGCCGGAATGACCGAGCCTAAACCTATTCAGGAAGAAGCTATTCCTTCAATGCTTGCTGATTGTGACATTTTAGGTATTGCGCAAACCGGTTCGGGAAAGACATTGGCTTTCGGTCTGCCGATTTTAACAAAGATCCTTTCAATGGGGGATAAACGGCGCCCGAAAACAGCTCGTGCCTTAATTCTTGCTCCCACACGTGAACTCGCCGTACAGATTGAAGAGGCCATTCATATGGTCTCGAAAGGCACACATCTTTCGACTTGTCTCATTCTCGGGGGCGTTTCTAAAAATTCACAGATCAAGCGTATGGCGCAAGGTGTGGATGTGCTCATTGCAACGCCCGGACGGTTGATGGATCTGGTGCGTGACAAGAGCGTAGATCTATCCCGTACAGACTATCTCGTTCTTGATGAAGCAGACCGTATGCTTGATATGGGGTTTATCAAAGATGTTCGCCGGATTGCCGAGCTCGTGGCGAAAGGTCGCCAGACAGCCTTGTTCTCGGCGACTATGCCGAACGAAATCGAAAAGCTTGCTCAAACACTTCTTCATGATCCGGTTCATGTCGAAGTTGCAAAACAGGGAACAACGGCTGCTGAAATCAATCAGGTTGTTCATAACGTCGATCGCCGTAACAAAAAGGATGTTCTTAACAAGCTTTTGACCAATCCGGCTTTAAGTTCGGTGATTGTTTTTACGCGCACAAAACACGGCGCGGATGCGGTAATGCGCAATCTTTCCAAGACAGGCTATTCTGTTGCAGCAATTCATGGCAACAAATCGCAGAATGCACGTCAAAAAGCCTTGAAAGGTTTTCGTGACGGAACAGTGCGTATTCTCGTTGCAACCGATATTGCTGCACGGGGTATCGACGTTCCGGGAATTAGTCATGTTATCAATTACGAACTTCCTGACGAGGCTGAAAGCTATGTGCACAGGATTGGACGTACCGGACGCAATGGAGCGCATGGTGAAGCCATTACGCTTTATGATGAAAACATCGAGAGTGCACGGCTTAAGGCTGTTGAACGCGTTATTCGCATGAAATTGCCGCGTGAAGACGTTCCGCCACAGTTCGGTCCTTTACCTGAAAAAGTGGAAAATAAACAAGGTAAAGACAAAACCGATGCCTCTGATGATGCTCGCTCTCAGAAACACAAAAAGGACGGGACTTTTCACGAGAAGAACAGAACGCATCGCCGTAAAACTGTTTCCCAAAAGTCCGGCAGGACTATGACCACGACGGATGACGAACACGCTTTGTCAAATGATCGTCAAAAAAGCTTTAAGCGGAGAAAAAGAAATAGCAATGCGAGAGAAAATCGTGAAACGTTCGAAGCGCGAAATGAGAAACCGGTAAGCACGAAAAGAAAGAAGTCGAATAATCGTAAAAAACCGGTAAGGTTAAGAAAGTCGGTAAGACGGGCGGCTTAACTCGCCGAACAATATAATGGCCTCTTAATTTGCCAAAGGGATTTATAATTCGTAGGCATTCGAACTCTTCAACCGTTGTGAATGAAGCCCGATAGTATTTTGATCGCTTTTCGGGCTTGTTCCGATTTGATTTCCGAGGCTGAAATGCCGGTTTGCGCCGGAATATTAAATGCCCGGGAAATTAATTGCTTGCGCTATGAGTTGCTTTTGAAGTTTTACAAAAGTCGAAAATGATCGGAAAATGTCCTTTGGACTATAGTGACGATTTTCACGTGCCCGTCGCCTATTCGATATCATTTTATCCTATATTAAACTTGCATTGCTCTATAAGTCCGCTACTATTCCGCTGTGAATTCTTGTAGAAATCACCTAATGTTCTCATATAGTTGCAAGGATTAAGGAAATCAGGATAATATCATGGAAACGCACAGTGAGTTTATTGTTTCAGATGATTGGTTGAAAGCACGATTGGGTGATTCCAATCTCTCGGTGCTTGATGCTTCCTGGTATTTGCCTGCCGCCAAACGCAATGGGCGGGATGAATATGAAAAATCCCATATACCGGGCTCTGTATTTTTTGATCATGATAAAGTTTGTGACGAGACATCCGGTCTTCCCCACACGCTTCCGAGCCCTGAAAAGTTCGCACAATTTGCAAGCGAGATGGGTGTCAATGCGGATGATACGATTGTGGTCTATGACGGCATCGGTTTTTTCTCGTCACCACGGGCATGGTGGATGTTCCGTGTCATGGGCGCAAAACATGTTTATGTTCTGGATGGTGGCTTTGCCGGCTGGCAAAAAAAACATTATCCGGTCACGAATGAACCGACAAAGATTAAAAAGGCTTCTTTCCAAGTGAAATTTGAACAAGACAAGGTTGTTCTCATTGACGAGATGCGGCAACTCGTTGACGGTGAAACAACCCAAATAGCCGATGCCCGTGGACATAAAAGGTTTTTGGGTGAGGAAGCGGAGCCGAGACCGGGTATGCGTTCTGGGCATATGCCCGGGGCTCATAATATCCCGTTTTCGACTTTATCTGCCGATGGTAATTTTAAAGATCTGAACAAGATTAAAACTATTTTTAAGGATGCGGGTATTAATGTCGCTGCTCCGGTTGTAACCACGTGTGGTTCCGGTGTCACTGCGGCGGTGCTTGCTTTGGCGCTCGAGTCATTAGGTAACCATAATGTAAGGCTTTATGATGGGTCATGGAGTGAATGGGGGTCTAAAAAAGATACGCCGGTTGTTACTGGCACTGATAGGGATAAATAATATGCCACATTTTCTCAATGCCCGTGTCACGCATCTGGAAATGTATAAGCGGCCTACGATGACCGTGCCTTCTCCACTTAATCTGCAAATTGCGATTATGCGTGCCTATCATATGCCTGTCCATTTCTACCGTTATCTTTATGAGCAGATTGGTAAGGCACACCATTGGAATGTCCGTCGGAAAATGACTGACGCAGCTTTGAAAGATCTGATACAATCGGAAAACACTGTTATCCATATCCTTTATGTCGACGGTTGCCCCGCTGGTTTTGCTGAAATAAATCTGAAAGAGCTGCCTAAGTCTGCCGAAATCGTCTATTTCGGTCTTGTGCCGGATTATCAGGGCAGGGGGCTGTCATATTTCTTTTTTAACGAGATTTTGCATTCTGTGTGGGAA
>CAMLLT010000074.1 GCA_946480935.1 uncultured Bartonella sp.
CCATCACAGCCATCGGGTGTGAGTCGCGGCGGAAGCCGTGAAAGAATCGCGAAAATTGTTCGTGAACCATTGTATGTTCACGCACCGTGCGGTCAAAATCTTCTTTTTGTTTTTTACTCGGAAGCTCACCGTATAGGAGCAGGTAACAGGTTTCCAAGAAATCGCCCTGTTCTGCAAGCTGATCTATCGGATAGCCACGATATAGCAATACGCCTTTGTTTCCGTCGATAAAAGTTATTTTAGACTCACAAGAAGCCGTTGATGTGAAACCGGGGTCATAAGTGAATGTTCCCGTTTCTTTATAGAGCGGAGCAATTTCGATAACGTCTGGCCCCATAGTGCCTTTACGTACCGGAAGCTCAATGCTTTTACCGTCAACAGTTATATGTGCTTTATTATCTATCATGTGTCTTCCCTTTCAGAGCCTCCACCCCACAAACGATGAGGTACCGCTTTCGCATTACAGGTAATGACTGCGGCTCATGTTCAATGCCTGTGTTGTTTTCCAGATTATCCGAAAAGAGCCGGCTTGCAATGTCTAAGTTGCGTATTTTTACGTTACTGGTGTCAATCTTGTGTGATTCAATTTTAAAAAATTGCGTAAAAGTGCAGGGGCGTTCTTGCAACTTCTGATATGGTTTCGAACTGGCCAGACAAAAAAGCCACAGCCCTTTGAAAAAAGGGCTGTGGCACAAAATTAATCTACAAATACCAAACTCAAGTTCAGATTATAAAGCTTGTTTTGCGATTTTTCCTCAAGCAATCTGATCATGAATTCGTCCGAGCGACTCTTCACGTCCTAAAATGACAAGAACATCGAAAACACCCGGCGAAACGGCCCTTCCGGTTAATGCCGCCCGCAATGGCTGAGCGACTTTACCGAGCTTTAATTGAGCCTCTTCAGCATAGTGCCGAACAATATGATCAAGCTTTTCTTTGGTCCAGTCGGTGCAAGATTCAAGATCGGAATAAATCCCCTTCAGGATGGTCTTTCCCTCATCATTGAGAAGGTTGGTCGCCTTTTCATCGAGTTTCAATGGACGGTCGGCAAAGATAAAAGCGGCATTATCGATAAGCTCGACAAGTGTCTTTGCGCGCTCTTTCAGCTCCGGCATTGCCTTTAGAAATTCTGTACGGTTTTTCTCGTTCAGTTTGGCCTGCAGTTCTTTACCACCTTCAATCTCGGGCAGAATAGAAAGGGCAGCGTCAAACAAATCTTTATCGTCACTCATACGCATATATTGACCATTGATCGCTTCGAGTTTTTTGAAATCGAAGCGCGCTGCACCTTTGTTAATGTCGTCAATATCAAACCACGAGATCATATCTTCGGTCGACATAATTTCGTCGTCTCCGTGGCTCCAGCCAAGACGAACAAGATAATTTCGTAATGCAATAGGCAAGTAACCCATGGCACGATAGGCATCAACGCCAAGCGCACCATGCCGTTTTGAAAGTTTCGCACCGTCTGCCCCATGAATGAGCGGGATATGAGCCATAACCGGAACATCCCAGCCCATAGCTTTGAAGAGAATTGTCTGGCGCGCTGCATTGGTCAGGTGGTCATCACCGCGGATAACATGAGTGACCCCCATGTCATGATCGTCTACAACGACCGCAAGCATATATGTTGGCGTGCCGTCCGAACGAAGAATAATGAAGTCGTCGAGATCTTTATTCGGAAAATGGACGTCGCCCTGAACGCGGTCATGAACAACTGTCTCACCTTGCTGGGGCGCTTTGATGCGGATAACCGGTTTCACTCCTTTGGGTGCCTCTGACGGGTCACGGTCACGCCATATGCCGTTATAACGCGGCGGCTTTCCTTCCGCACGGGCCTTTTCGCGCATTTCGGTCAATTCTTCCGGCGTTGCATAACAATAATAGGCCTGACCTTTTTTGACGAGTTCTTCTGCCACGTCGCGATGCCGGTCTACGCGCGAAAATTGTGAAATGGGATCGCCATCCCATGTCAGTCCCAACCATTTTAATCCGTCAATAATTGCATCGACGGCAGCTTTTGTTGATCTTTCGCGGTCGGTATCCTCAATGCGGAGCAGCATCTTGCCGCCAGTGTGTTTGGCATAAAGCCAGTTAAAAAGAGCGGTACGCGCCCCTCCGATATGGAGAAAACCGGTTGGTGAAGGGGCAAAACGTGTAACTACAGGCGTGGACATAATGTCTCCAGATTTCTATGAGTATTCCATTGTCAGTATGGCGTCGAACCATTAGCATAGACTCAGCACCATGCACTAGCCATACCAACGGGGACGGATAGAATTATAAAGCAGAGAAATGCGTTAGAAAGCAAATCAAATGCGCAAAGGTTGAATAGCCAATCCGTTAAGACCAGAACGAGGTCTGTTGCGCAGCTTTACAGTCCGCTTGAACGGCATGTCGTGAGTCTGCCAGATGATATACCATTTATCGTTCCACATAAAACAGGGTTAAAGCGGCTTTATAAACAACTCGCCGATATATTTTTGCGGGGGTATTCCGCATTCATTTTCGAACGCGAACAAGGATTATTATTTTTACTAATACCTGTGTTCATGACTGTCGGGGTAGTGATCTATTTCGGACTTTCTTATGAACCTGATGGCAGAACTCTTGCAGCGCTTTGTATTATTGCAATCGGGATATTCATTCTCTCCCGCCACTTTCGTCCGGCCTTTTATATAACCGGTTTGGCAATGTGCATTTTTCTTGGAGCTTTGTGTTCAAAAATAGAAACCTGGCGTCTTTCTACGCCAATGCTCGGGAGTGATATCTCTTCGACAATTAAAGGACGGATTATATCTGTTGAAAAGGTATCACGAGGGAAATCACGGTTAGTCGTGGATATAATTTCCACCGAAAAACCACATCTCAACCACGCTCCCGAACGTGCAAAATTAACATTCTCCAGTAACAACACAGAATTTGAACCCGGAGATGGTATTGAAGGACGTGCAAAATTACGGGCGAGCTCCGGACCGATACGTCCTGACAGTTATGATTTCAGTTTTGCAAACTATTTTCAATCCATCGGAGCACAAGGATATTTTGTCGGTAAACCGACAAAAATTTTTGTTGAGTCCCCCGCCTCATCAATGGAACGGTTTTCTCTGGCAGTTGCGCGTCTCCGATTGGCAATGACAAACAGAATAATCAATGCGATAGGTGGCGAAACAGGTAGCATAGCGGCGGCTCTTATTACCGGCCAGAGGGGTGGTATTCTACCGGCAACGAATGAAGCATTACGCATAGCCGGGCTTTCCCATATATTGTCGATTTCAGGGTTACATATGGCGATGGTCGCGGGAATGGTTTTAATTGTTATCCGGACATTGCTTGCACTATTTCCTTCTTTTTCTTCGCGCTATCAATCAAAGAAAATTGCTGCTGTGGCGGCGTTGTTTGTATCTGCTTTCTATCTGTTATTGTCCGGCTCGGACGTTGCCGCCCAACGCAGTTTCGTGATGGTTGCGGTTATGCTTGTGGCAATAATTTTTGATCGTTCCGCAATTACAATGCGTAACCTTGCTATCGCAGCGATTATAACTCTGGTTGTGTTTCCTCATGAAGTTTTAGGGCCGAGTTTTCAAATGTCGTTTTCGGCAACCGGAGCGCTGGTTGCAACATTCGGCTGGTGGAGCCGGAGACATAAATCCGGTTTTCAGACAACGCCAATGTTTTTCGGCGCTGGCGTGATGCGAATTATTCTGTTTCCGGTTCTCTCTACAGCCGTCGCATCACTCGTTGCCGGACTCGCAAGCGGCATTTTTTCCGCTTATCATTTTTCCAACACGGCGCCTTTAGGCGTTCTGAGCAATGCTTTAGCCTTTCCTGTTATGTCGATTGCTGTCATGCCTTTCGCTCTTGCTGCTGCGCTGCTGATGCTTTTGGGTCTGGAGTGGTGGCCCTTGCAAATTATGGGGGTAGGGGTGAAAATTGTCGAAAAAATAGCTTATGGCGTGGCTTCAATTTCTCCCGACATCAATCCGGGCCTGATACCCCCTATAGCATTGGTTTTATTATCCATAGGCCTCGTAATCCTGCTGTTTTTCAAAACAAGACTATGTTTGTTTTCCATAATATTCTTTTTGGTCGGTATAACTTTTGTCATTCATCAAACGCCGCCTTTATTGCTTATATCAGAAGATAAAGGAGCCGTCGGATTGATAGATCGTAAAACCCTTTATATCACCGATATTAAACCGACCAAATTTACAACGGATGTTTGGTTGCGCTCATACGCTTTGAATGGGATTGTCGGACCATCGTCAGATGACCACCAGAAGAATGCCCAATTCAGTTGTGATCATGGTACTTGCCATGCGCAAAAAGATGGCGGGCTGAAAATAGCGGTGATTGAAAAACAAAATAGCAACAACTTGAGCTGTCCGGATGATGATATACTGGTACTTTCGACCAATATTCATGTGATAAATTGCAGACCGGAACAAAAGGTCATTACCGCAACTTCCTTGAAACTCAAAGGAAGTATGGTCGTGACAGACAATGGCAAAATTATCTCGTCAATCGAAAGTGGACCAACACGTCCCTGGAACGAACACAGGAAATATTTGCGCTCTTCAGGTTCCGATTTTTAACGACAAAAATAAAAAAAGAAGATGGCCTGTTATTCTAGATTGATCAATCGGAGGGCATTGGAAATTAGTTTCGGCTACCTGAAAAACAGGTGAAAAATGAAACTCCGATTTTGTTGATGAATAAACGTCGGCCTCCATGAAACGTCAAAACCTGAGTTCAACTATCCGGCGTCGGGATATTTGATACCAAACGAAAAATCTGCAAAATTGGACGACATTTCCGGCAGGCAATTTTCCTCATTGTCACCGTTTTTAACAACATGATTGGCGAAATATGACTGGCTGGTCATTACTCACGCGACATTACAGGCAAGACAGCATAGCGTTCACCTGTTCGAAATTTTCTATTCTGAAAATTAGGCTATTAAATCGTCCATTTAATAATTCGATCGGCTAAATGGCCAATTCCAATTAAAACTCTTTTTGGCAAGAGTTATTATATTCTCGAAAAAATATAATTAAACAGAACAACATATGGAAACTGGCTGGAGCGAAGTTTTTCTTGGCCCCAGCCAATAAACATAAAAATTACTCTTTTGCTTCCGCGTGCTCGGCCGAACCGGCATTGAGCTGACCATATTTCTCTTCACCAATCTTGTTGAGAAGAGCAAGCTGTGTTTCGAGAAAGTCTATATGTCCTTCTTCATCTTCCAACAACTCGTCAAACACTTTTTTCGAAATATGATCGGAAAGTTCGGCACATAGTTCACGTGCAACGCGATAAGCTTCTCTTGCTTCATATTCACCAGCCAAGTCGCATTCGAGAACTTCTTTAATGTTCTGTCCGATGCGCAATGGCGCAAGAGTTTGAAGATTAGGATGACCTTCGAGGAACACAATGCGCTTTACCAGCTTGTCAACGTGGCCCATTTCTTCAATAGACTCTTCACGTTCCTTATTGGCAAGTTTTGTGTAACCCCAATCTTCGGTTAAACGGTAGTGGATCCAGTATTGATTGACTGCACCGAGTTCCAAAAAGAGCGCATGATTAAGCTGCTCTATGACCTTTTCGTGACCTTTCATGTTGGCCTATTCTCCTATATTTCAATCGTAATGCGCGCACACGATCAAGATAGGAGATAATTTCAGCCTCGTCCCGATTATGTAGGCGATGAAAATTTTCCGATACTCGAATAATAGTTTCAAGTATATTCGGAAAGCAACAGCAACACTTGCCGCGCTTCGCCATTACTTTATAAATTTTTCCGGGAACAATCAATTGCCAACAATCCTCTTCCAACAGAGAATTGATCACATCTTCGATCTCTGATTGAGTTATTACGTTACACGAACAAACAATCATTATCGATAACCAAGTTGAATTAACCCATGCGACTCAAATAAACATGACAAACATATGAAACTTTAGAGCCGAAATCAAGCATAAAGTGGATTTTTTTTATCAACTATAAAAACAGGGTATAAATCGGCGAATTTCGTCCAAAATAGCAGTTTCATTACGCGTAGTGATTGCAATTTTATGACTAATACGTAAGAGGTAATTAGCATTTTTGAGGAAAAACAGATCGTCATGGATTCTCTGCAATTAAAGAAAGCCGCTGCCGCAAAGGCCGTCGAATTTGTCGAAGACGGAATGAAATTGGGAATTGGTACCGGTTCGACGGCTAATGAATTTATTCGTTTATTGGCTCTCAGAGTAAAAGCAGGATTGAAAGTAACAGGCGTTGCGACATCAGAACGCTCCGAACAATTGTGTCGTGAGTTGGGAATACCGGTTGCCAGCCTTGATGAAATGCCCAGACTTGATCTTGATATTGACGGTGCGGATGAAATCGGACCGAAAATGGCGCTTGTCAAAGGTGGAGGAGGGGCACTGTTGCGCGAAAAAATCGTCGCTTTTGCATCCGCCAGAATGCTGGTCATTGCCGATCATTCCAAACTTGTAAAAACACTCGGGGCATTTCCGTTACCAATTGAAGTCAATCCATTCGGTTTGGAAGCAACAAAACGGGCCATTGCCGACGTTGCAAAAAGCCTTGGTCTTTCCGGCAATATTTCTTTGCGCACCAAAAACAACAAAATATTTATTACTGATGGTGGACATTTTATTCTTGATGCATCATTTAGCCGTATTTCTGATCCAGAAAGTTTGTCGAACGCGCTTTTCTCTATTCCCGGCGTTGTTGAGCACGGATTATTTTTGAATTTGGCTAACAAATCAGTGGTCGCAATGGCTAATGGTGAAATAAAAGTTTTGGAAGAGTCGGATTTTTAGAGTAAATATCTTTGTCATCGGGATATTTCTTGACGAAAAAAATGGCTAAGAATTATTGACCACAATTATGGAGTAACCACTGAATGAATACGGCATTTTCCATTCGCCGCCTTGCTGCAACGCTGGGAACAGTCGCTATTGTTAGTATTGGTATCAATTTTGCCCATGCTGACGATATTAGCGAAGCCCACTTGCAATCAGCACAAAAGGCAATTGCAGCAATCCATGCAACAGATCAATTTGATGAATTTCTGCCAAGTACTGCTCGTGATCTGAAAGACGAGCTCATGCGCAAAGACCCTAATCTTTCGAATATCATTTCCGATACGGTCGATGAGCAGGCTATGGCGCTGGTTAAACGTCGGGCTGATCTTGAAAAGGAAGCTGCGCGTGCTTATGCCAAGCATTTCTCACAAGAAGAACTTGACCAAATTACAGCTTTCTACACGTCTGATACGGGTAAGAAATTGCTCACACAAGGACCGGTTGCTGTCAGGGATATTCTTTCGGCCTATGACGTATGGCGTCAAGGGGTTGCTCAAGATTTAGCGACAAACGTTGGCAAAGCGATGGCTCAAAAGATCGGAGCTCAAAAACATAACGCTCCTGCTGCACCGAATGCTCCCTCGACAGGCAAGCCAAAAGCTCCGGCGCCAACTAAATAATAAATTTTCGGTGATTCTTAAAAATAGCGGCAAATTTGCCGCTATTTTTTTTGGCAAAAATTCCAAAATTTCGATATGGCAGAAGGTGAGTAAAGTGAATTGCATTACGTTGGCTTACAATTTTGGTGCGATTACACCATATAACAGACTGCATAATCGAATTGAAAGGAATAGCCTGTGTCATCTTATGATTTTGATTTATTTGTAATAGGTGGTGGCTCGGGTGGCGTGCGCGCAGCGCGTTTGGCCGGTGCACTCGGCAAAAAAGTTGCTATAGCGGAAGAATATCGGATGGGAGGCACTTGCGTTATTCGTGGATGTGTGCCGAAGAAACTTTTTGTCTATGCCTCCCAATATTCTCAGGAATTCAAAGATAGTCACGGGTTTGGCTGGACGATCAATGGTTCCCGTTTTGACTGGAAAAAACTTGTCGCGGCCAAAAATAATGAAATTTCACGGCTCGAAGGACTCTATCGTAAAGGGCTTGATAATAATCATGTCAAGATATTCGAGAGCCGCGTTGTTTTTGTTGATGCACATACCTTGAAAATAGAGAAAACGGGAGAAGAAGTTAGCGCTGAAAAAATCCTCATTGCTACAGGCGGACATGTTTCGCGTCATCCCGAAATTATCGGTCATGAATTGTGTATCAGTTCTAATGAAGCTTTTAACCTCGAACAATTACCGGAATCAATTGTGATTGCCGGAGGCGGTTATATCGCGGTAGAATTTGCAAATATCTTCCACGGATTGGGCGTGAAAACAACGCTCGTTTACAGAGGTGATCTTGTTTTGCGCAAATTCGATTCCGATTTGCGGCAACTGTTAAACGATGCCATGCAGGAAAAAGGCATTCGCATTATTTATAATGCAACGATCAAAAAAGTTGAGAAAGACGCTGAAAACCTTAAAGTCGACCTCTCGACCGGCGAAACCCTGACAGCAGGAAAGGTGATGCTGGCACTGGGGCGCTCGCCCAATACAGAAGGCTTGAACCTCGATAAAGCCGGTGTGAAATGCAATTCTCGTAATGCAGTTATTGTTGACGAATACATGAAAACGACTGCTGATAATATATGGGCTGTCGGTGACGTGACTGACCGGATACAACTGACACCGGTCGCGATTCATGAGGCTATGTGTTTTATTGAAACCGCTTTCAAAAATAATCCGGTCGCTCCGGATCACGAATTGATTGCGACGGCTGTATTTTCCCAGCCTGAAATCGGCACAGTCGGAATGACAGAAGAAGAGGCCGTACAAAAGTTCAAACGTGTCGAGGTCTATCGGGCGCTTTTCCGCCCTATGCGGAATACGCTATCGGGAAACAGTGAAAAAATGCTCACCAAACTTGTTGTTGACGGCTCGTCGCGGGTCGTTGTCGGTGCCCATATATTGGGACACGATGCCGCCGAGATGGCACAACTGCTTGGTGTTTCTCTCAAAGGCAATCTAACAAAAGACGTGTTTGACAGAACTATGGCACTCCATCCGACAGCGTCGGAGGAATTGGTCACAATGTATAAGCCGACATATGTTTATGAAAACGGGAAAAGGCTTAATTGAAAACTGAACTGATAGACGCGAAAAATTGTTGAATTCCGATAAAAATAATCAATTTTTTTGATTAAAAGAGCCTGTGTCTTGGCTTTAAACAACAATTCTGCTTATATCGGAAAATTGTTAAGTGCTTCATCGCGAATATTTCATAATCTTCCGATGAAAGTGCGCTTATCTTATGATTTTTACTGCGAAGCGAGATAATGATGACTAAAAATTGGACGCCTGCATCTTGGAGATCAAAACCGATCAAGCAGGTACCGACCTATCCTGACCCTGTAGCATTGGCTCATGTTGAAAGCGAGTTGCGTCGTTATCCTCCTTTAGTTTTTGCGGGCGAGGCACGTAATTTAAAACACGAGCTGGCCCAGGTTGCCGAAGGTAAGGCATTTCTTTTACAAGGTGGTGATTGCGCGGAAAGTTTTGCGGAACATGAAGCAGATAACATCCGAGATTTTTTCCGTGTGTTTTTGCAAATGGCTATTGCGCTTACTTTTGGGGCATCGAAGCCGGTTGTGAAGGTTGGCCGCATTGCCGGTCAATTTGCAAAGCCGAGATCTTCTGATACCGAAACCAAAGACGGCGTAACTTTACCATCCTATCGTGGTGATATTATTAATGGGATAGAGTTTAATAAAGAATCCCGTACTCCTGATCCTCAGCGTATGTCGGAGGTCTACCGTCAGTCTGCCGCAACATTGAATTTGTTGCGTGCTTTTGCTCAAGGTGGCTATGCCAATCTTGATAATGTCCATAAATGGATGCTGGGTTTTATAGCAAACAGCCCGCAAGGTGAACGTTATAGCAAGCTGGCACAACGGATTTCGGAAACGATGGATTTTATGCGGGCAATCGGAATTACGCCGAAAACCAATCCATCACTTCGGGAAACGTCATTTTATACCAGCCATGAAGGGCTTCTTCTTGGTTATGAAGAAGCATTGACCCGTGTGGATTCAACTTCAGGTGATTGGTATGCAACGTCAGGCCATATGCTCTGGATTGGCGATCGTACCCGTCAATCCGATCATGCCCATGTCGAATATTGCCGTGGCATTAAAAACCCGATCGGTCTTAAATGCGGACCATCACTTGATCCGGATGATCTGATCAGGCTCATTGATATTCTCAATCCGGAAAACGAGCCGGGGAGGCTTACTCTGATAGCACGGTTCGGATATGATAAAGTTGAAGACCATTTGCCGCAGCTTATTCGCGCCGTTGAACGCGAAGGTAAGAAGGTTGTGTGGTCTTGCGATCCGATGCATGGGAACACAATAACAGCAAACGGTTATAAAACCCGTCCTTTCGAGCGTATCCTGAAAGAGGTGGAGAATTTCTTCGCAG
>CAMLLT010000075.1 GCA_946480935.1 uncultured Bartonella sp.
AAAAAAGTTTTTCATGGGTAAACAAATAAAACTATACCAAAATTATCAAAAATAAGTCATAGTCGATTTTTAACAATTTTTGCGGTAGCCGTGATGAGCCAACAACCATCCATGAATTCGACATTTTATGACAGTGAAAAGCCTGCCACTTTTCTGGGGCTTTTACGCTATTCGCGTTTTTTTACCGGCTCCGCCATCATCACGGCCATTATCGCTGCGGCTTTGAGCATTGCGCCCTTCTATGTGATTTCGCTTATTGCCGGCGAGCTTTTGAAACCGACGGTGAACACAACTAGAATCTGGTATCTTGCAGGTGTTGCAACCGGCCTTGTTTTGCTTAGATGGATATTCGTGTCTTTAAGTGACATGCTTGCCCATAAAGGGGCCTTCACCATTCTCTTCACACTCAGAAAAAGAGCAGCGCAAAAACTGGGCGAGGTTCCACTGTCGTTTTTTGCAAGCCAGTCTTCGGGAAAACTCAGGCGCACGCTTTATGATGATATTGACAGTCTCGAAAGCCTTTATGCCCATATTTTACCAAATCTGAGTTCTGCTCCCATTGTATCGCTTTCGGCTCTTATCCTGTTGTTTTTTGCCGATTGGCGGCTTGCCATTATTGTTTTGATCCCCTTGCCGATTGCCTTTTTTGCCCAATGGTGGATGACACGCGGCATGGGTGATGACATGCGTGAATGGATCGGTTTGCAGCAAAAAATTTCAGGCGAGATCAGCGAATTTATCCGTGGTGTACATGTTATCAAAAGTTTCGGTCTCGATACGCGTTCTTTTGGCAATCTTTCAAAGACAATCCATAATGCGGTGGACTGGGCGCATAGTTTTGCGGCCAGAGTAACGCGCTCGTTTATGACATTTGCTATTTTACTGCGCGGCAATCTTGTTCTGGTCGCCCCGATCGGAGCCATATTCTATGTGAACGGTTCACTTGACGCGGCTACTTTTGTGTTATTTTTGCTTCTTTCGCCACTGGTGCTTGAACCCTTGTTGACCCTTTCAGGGGCACTTCATGAGAAAATGAACCATATTGAAGCGATGGATCATATCAATGAGGTTTTAACTGCAAAACCGCTTATCGAAAATCACAATAGCAAAACACCTGAAGGCCCCTACGAAATTGTTTTTGACGATGTCTCTTATAGTTACGGCAAAAGACTGGCGATCGACCATGTCAGTTTTAGTGCAAAAGCCGATAAGGTTACGGCATTGGTGGGGCCAAGCGGTTCGGGCAAAAGTACACTTCTGAAACTCGTTGCGCGACTTTATGAATTCGACCACGGGCATTTAACAATAGGTGGCCTTGATGTGCGCGACTGGCGGCTTGACGACCTTCTCGACAAGACGAGCATTGTTTTTCAGGATGTTGTTCTCCTTTATGGCACTGTTGCCGATAATTTGCGCATTGCAAAACCCGATGCGAGTGATGAAGAACTTAAAGAGGCTTGCCGCCTTGCCAAAGCAGACGGTTTTATCGAAGCCCTGCCGCAAGGTTATGATACGCTCCTTCAGGAACGCGGCTCGCAACTTTCCGGTGGCGAACGCCAAAGGCTTTCGATTGCCCGCGCTTTTTTGAAAAATGCGCCAATCCTGCTCCTTGATGAACCGACTTCAAGTCTTGATCCGGAAAATGAAAACCTCATCCATGAGGCACTCGAAACACTTTATAAAAATCGCACGGTTCTCATTGTCGGCCATCATTTGCAAAATCTCGTTTCTGCCGACAAGATTATTGTGATGGATCATGGCAGGCTAGCGGGCGAAGGCCGTCATGAAGAGCTTTTGAAAAACTGCCCGACCTACCGGATTTTATGGCAAGACCAGCTTTCGGCAGGAGAGTGGTCGCTCGGAGAAGAGGCAGAAAAAACCGAAGAAAAAACCGGCACCAACGGGCAAGACAATAAAACCCTTTCAACAAAACAGGATAATTTGGCAGAAAAAGGCGGGCAGTCATGATAATCGATATTTTAACGTCCGGTTTCCGGCTGTCGAAAACGCGCGACAAACAACTCGTTCACGGCATTTTATGGACGATTGTCGAAGGTTTTTTTGCAGCACTTCCCTTTGTCTTCCTTTTTATGATGTTGACACAGGCCTTTGCCAAAGAGTTGACAATCAAAGCCGCTATTTTTTTCGGGGGCGGCATGGTTTTGAGCTTTTTGTTGCGCATCGGTGCAAGTGCGATAGGTGCGCCGAAAATATATAATGGTGCTTTCACAATGATGGGCGAGGCACGCCTTAATGTGGCAGAACATTTGCGCAAACTCCCCATGGGGTGGTTCAACAAGCAAAGAAGCGGCGACCTTGCAGGAAGACTGACTTCCGATATTACTTTTGTCGAACATATGTGGTCGCATTTTATCCAGCCATTTGTTGCCGGTTTTTCAATGCCGGTTTTCCTGACTATTTTTCTTTTCTTTGTCGACTTTCGTCTGGCAATTGTCATGCTTTGCGGCTTTCCTTTGACTTTGCTTGCCTTGTTATGGACGCTCGCTATGGGAAAAAGCGCCGGTTTGAAGCTTGCAAAAGCCAATAGTGCCGTGCAATCGGCTTTGCTTGAATATGTGCAAAGTATCACTGTTATCCGCAGCTTCGGACGTTTCGGCAATAGCTGGAAAAGACTTGTAAAAATCCTCGACGACCAGCGCAATGCCTGGTTCCACGCCGAGACAAGAACCTCGCCTTTCCTGTCATGCTTCGGTTTTGTGCTGGAAATGAGCTATATCAGTCTGGTTATTTTCGGCATTTATTGGTTGGCAAATGACAAGCTTACAGTCGCTCAATTGTTGATTTTCCTGATTATCGCTTTGCCCGTCTACCGCCAATTATATGAAGTTGGTCAGGCAATGTTGATGTTGCGTCTGGCAAACCGTTCACTCATGCGCATTGAAGCGCTGCTTCATGAACCGACCTTGACAGAGCCGCAACATCCCAAAATGCCGGAAAACTATGAAATCCGTTTCGACCATGTGGGTTTCAGCTATGATAAAAAAGAAACAAATAACAAAGAAGCGGGCAACACAAAAATGGCCGGACATAAAGTCCTTGATGATATTTCATGTGTTATCAGGCCGCAGGAATTAACGGCAATAGTTGGCCCGAGCGGTGCCGGAAAGACAAGTTTTGTCCACCTTATCGCCCGTCTTTGGGAAAGAACAGAAGGTAAAATCACAATTGGCAATATCGACCTCAAAGACATAGGGACGGAAAATCTTCACCGTTTGATAGGCATGGTGTTTCAGGATGTGCTTCTCTTTTCGGGAACGGTTTATGACAATATCAAAATCGGCAAGGAAGATGCGAGCCGCGAAGAAATCATCGAAGCGGCAAAGCAGGCCGAAGCCCATCAATTCATCATGGCATTGCCGGAAGGTTATGACACAGTGCTTGACGAGCATGGAAGCTCGCTTTCAGGGGGCGAACAGCAGCGCATATCCATTGCCCGCGCTTTTTTGAAAAACGCCCCGATATTGCTTCTTGACGAGGCAACCGCAAGTCTTGACCCGTCGGCGGAAGCAGAAATCCAACGCGCCATGAATGCATTAACCAGAACCCGCACGGTCGTGGTCATTGCCCACCGGCTGAACAGCATTCGTCGGGCAGACCATATCATCGTTCTGAAAAACGGGAAAATCGTTGAAGAAGGAACCCATGATACATTGGTGAAAGCCGATGGCCTCTATCAAAAATTATGGAATAACCAGAATAAAGCGCGTGGAGTGTTGCCGCAAACCGAAGCCATTCTGAATTGACCCAAAGCTGAACAAAAAGCAGGGGCACCAGCCGCCAATCAAGCTTGAACTTTCAAGCTTTTTTGGGCTGGAAAAGCTGGTCTTCAAGCTTTGCCCCCAAGAAGTGCCAAATGCGACAGCGCGCTCTTTGAGCGAAAGAATACGGGCAGCACAGTCTTTGCCGGAAAGAATGGGACAGAACAGTCTTTCTAAGAAAGAATGCGGACGGCATACTCCTTATAGGAAAATTGAAGGCACGCTTTTTGTGGGAAAAATTACACGCCGCCCTGTCAACCAACAGGCGCAATTTGAAGGCACTTGGTATTTTTTGTCTTACCAGTCTTCCAATGAAAGGACCGTTCATTCTGGTAAACTTCCATCAAGCCGCTAAACGACATGAAAACCTGATTGACAGACATGAATATTTCCTTCAATACCGGTTTATTAAAACTTGACTATTACATTCATTTTTATTCATCTATATTTTATGACAAAAAAAACAATCGGCACGGGAGCTTAAGAGATGGAAAAGACAGAAAACAGGAATGCGGCTGAACTAACGCCGGAAAACCACATGGACGGGATGGAGCGTCTCGAACTCACGGTCAACCGGATTTATGAACCTTTTCCCCACCTCGTCCGCTTGACCGGAACAATCAACCCGACGAACCCGATTGAATGGCAACAGGCAAATGTTGCCGTTCGCTTCGAGATTGGCAAAACCGAGCAAGGCCGCAAGGTTTACCGGATTTATACAATCCGTTCTTTCGATCCCAAGACACATGAAATCGAAGTCGATTTTGTCAAACATGAAGGGGAAAGCCCCGCTATCAACTGGCTTCAAACTTTGAAAACCGGCTCGCATGCTTATTTGATTGGTCCGCGCCCGCAATTTTCAACAGAAGAATATAAAAATAAAAAACTGAAGCTCTTTGCCGATGAAACCGCCATTCCAGCTATTTTTTCCATTCTTTCCCATTGGCCGGAAAAGACCGAAGCCGAAATCTATATCGAATCCGCCACGGCAGAAGCAGCCGGTGAACTCCCCGATATAAAGGGGGTAGACATACATAGCTATGTCAGAAAGGAAAAAGAACATCCGGGACAAACCGGTTTTCTTGTTCATTCGGCTGAAAAGATGAGCGATGCCGAAAATTGCCATATCTGGATTGCCTGTGAACGGGAAGAAGCCCGTGCAATCAGGAAACATTTCATGGTGAACTGCAATGTGAAAAAGCAGAATATCAAAGCCATCGGATATTGGCGTCTCGGGCTTGCCAGCACGGAAATCGAAAAAATTCGCGGCAAATATTATAACGAACTTATTGCACAGGGAAAAACCGAAAAAGATTTTGATGAATTCGACATTCCGGCTTGATAGCTGGAAAGGCCAAAATAGAACATCAATATTTACGAGATTCCCATCACCCTTGAACGGTGATGAATACCTGCCTGGTGAGCCGTGATAAATACCTGACACGTAACCAGTGACCAGTGAAAAATATAAGTGAAAGAAAAGCCGGTATGGGGGACATACAGGCTCTAACAAGTGGTGGCATAGTTTTAAAAAATGCCCTGCCTTTTTCTTCTGTCAAAGAGGTAAAAAAGGTTAGATTTATCTTTTCCCCTTTTCCGCTATAAAGGTGAAAAAAACAGCACTCGTCAAAACCGGCCTTTATCCCTTTTTAAGAGGCAACTTCTCTTCGAGACCACACTTCTTTGTTAAATCGGCATTTATCAAATGAACGGTGCTTTATTCAAAATTGGTGCTATTCATTGACGAGCACTTAGTCCAGCTAGCCGAACACCAATAATTATCCACTTGTTTTGTGAAAGCTTGGGCTTATAGCCGCAAAAAACATAAAACACTATTGTTAAATGTCTTAAAAAACGGATTTTCTTTTAAAAAAAAGCCCATTTTTATAATTATTATAATAAAAATTTGCATATTTTCCAATAAAAAAACATTTCCGGTTCATATATGAAAAATTTAAACTTAATTAAATTGACGTTTTAGTTTTATTGAGCCTTATTATTTACCAGAAAACATTTATCGCACACGTATTGGGAGGAAAAAACAATGACGTGGATGCAGAATTATATTCCGGTTGGAAATATTTGGCTTTCGGCATTAATTGCCGCAATACCGATTATTTTCTTTTTTCTGGCTTTAACTCTTCTTCGCATGAAAGGGCATGTGGCTGGTACAATCACTGTTATCCTGTCATTCCTCATTGCCGTTTTTGTCTATGGTATGCCGATAGGACCGGCGGTTTCTTCTGCGATTTATGGCTTTTTCTACGGTCTTTGGCCAATCGCATGGATAATTGTTGGAGCAGTGTTTCTTTATAAAATTTCGGTTGTCACCGGTGACTTCAACATTGTTCGTCATTCCATTCTAGGAATTACCGAAGACCAGCGCTTGCAGCTCATTCTGGTGGGTTTTGCTTTCGGCGCTTTTCTTGAAGGTGCTGCCGGTTTCGGTGCGCCGGTTGCCATTACTGCGGCGCTCCTTGCCGGATTGGGCTTTCGCCCGCTTTATGCAGCCGGTCTTTGTTTGATTGCCAATACCGCTCCGGTTGCCTTCGGCGCTATGGGCATTCCGATTATTGTTGCCGGACAGGTTTCAAATCTCGACCCGTTTTTATTAAGCCAGATGGCAGGGCGCCAATTGCCTTTTCTTTCGATATTTGTTCCCTTCCTGCTTGTTGTTATCATGGATGGTTTTCGTGGTGTTCGTGAAACCTGGCCGGCTGTGCTTGTTGGTGGTGGTACATTTGCGATTGTCCAATTCCTGACTTCCAATTATTTCGGGCCGGAATTGCCTGATATTACAGCCGCTATTGCGACACTCGTTGTTTTGCCGCTGTTCTTGCGTTTCTGGCAGCCAAAACGCATTTTTCGTTTTGACGAAAACGAAGCTGCCCCCAAAGAAGATGTTCCTCATTATTCAATAGGAGAAATTGTCAAAGCATGGTCGCCTTTTATCATATTGACCATTTTTGTTATGGTTTGGAGCATTGCGCCTTTCAAAAAACTTTTTGCCAAAGGCGGCGCCTTGGAAAGCTGGGTGTTGAGTTTCGACGTATCATTCCTCAATAATATCATCGTCAAAACAGCGCCCATTGTTGCAACAGATGCAAAAATCAGCGCCGTTTATAAATTCGACTGGTTTTCCGCTACGGGAACTGCGATTATCCTTGCCGCAATTGTCAGTACTTTTATTTTGAAAATGCGCCCTGCTCGCGCCATTGGCGTTTTCGGCATGACGCTCAAAGAACTTGCCCTTCCGATTTATTCGATCGGCATTGTTCTTGCTTTTGCTTTCATTGCCAATTATTCGGGGCTTTCTTCCACTTTGGCATTGGCTTTGTCACACACGGGCAAAAGTTTTACGTTCTTTTCGCCATTTCTCGGATGGCTTGGTGTTTTTGTGACCGGTTCGGATACGTCTTCCAATGCTCTGTTCGGTGCTTTGCAAGCAACCACAGCCCATCAGATCGGCGTTTCCGATATTCTGCTTGTTGCAGTCAACAGTACGGGCGGGGTTACCGGCAAAATGATTTCGCCGCAGTCGATTGCAATTGCCTGTGCGGCTGTGGGACTTGTCGGGAAAGAATCTGACCTCTTCCGCTACACTGTCAAATATTCGCTGGGGCTTTGTGCCATTGCCGGTATTATGACAACGCTTCAGGGATATGTTCTTTCGTGGATGATCCCGTAATATTGATTTTACTTCCTGTTACTATTTCTTGTTAATATCGGAAATACTGAAAGTCTTTTTGAAACATAGAAATAAAACTGGAAGATCACGTGGATTTTCGGGGGGCGCGTAATAGGTGAATTTTATTACGCCCCTCGAAAAACACTCAATGTTAATATCAACGTTAATATCAACATTTTCAAAGGATAAAATTTTTATTCATCTATTTGCCGAATTGGCTCCGGCGTTCGAGCCATAACACAACCAAGACGGGTAATGAAATGATTATATCTTCTATCTCGGATTATCGCGAAGGTGCGCGGCGCAAACTTCCTCCATTTCTTTTCCATTATATTGATGGCGGGGCTTATGCAGAGCGTACCCTGCAACGCAACACAACCGATCTTTCCGATATTGCGCTTCGCCAACGCATTTTGAAAAATATGTCGGAACTTAGTCTTGAAACCGAGCTTTTCGGCGAAAAAATGAAAATGCCGGTGGCACTTTCACCGGTGGGGCTTACCGGCATGTATGCGCGCCGAGGTGAAGTTCAGGCTGCAAAGGCCGCCCAATCACGCGGCATTCCCTTTACACTTTCGACTGTTTCTGTCTGCCCGATTGAAGAAGTCCAGTCACAAGTTCCAAACCCGATCTGGTTCCAGCTTTATGTTCTCAAAGACCGTGGTTTCATGAAAAATGTTCTTGAAAGAGCGGCTGCCCAAGGCATTAAAACGCTGGTATTTACTGTTGATATGCCGGTTCCCGGTGCCCGTTATCGTGACCGCCATTCCGGCATGTCTGGCCCGTTTGCGAAATTGCGTCAATATACACAAGCCGTTCTTCATCCTGCCTGGGCTTATGATGTCGGTGTCATGGGACGGCCGCACGACCTTGGCAATATTTCCACCTATCGCGGAAAACCGACCAATCTGGAAGATTATATCGGTTGGCTTGGCGCCAATTTCGACCCGTCGATAAGCTGGAAAGATCTTGAATGGATTCGTGAATTCTGGAAAGGACCAATGCTTATCAAAGGCATTCTCGATGTTGAAGACGCCCGCGATGCTGTGCGTTTCGGTGCCGATGGGATTATTGTTTCCAACCATGGCGGGCGCCAGCTTGATGGCGTGCCTTCTACCGTCAGGGCATTGCCAAAAATTGCCGAAGTCTTGAAACCCGATCTCAAAGTTCTCGTTGATAGCGGTGTACGCTCAGGCCTTGATGTTGTGCGCATGATTGCTCTTGGAGCCGATACAGTCATGCTTGGCCGTGCCTTTGCTTACGCATTGGCGACCGATGGCGAAAAGGGCGTTGCCAATATGCTTGATCTCATAGCCAAGGAAATGCGTGTTGCCATGACGCTGACCGGAGCCAAGAAAATAACCGATATCAATGCGGATATGCTCGTCAAAGACTGAAAAACTGTGTCGAGATTTAAGACTGCATAAATCTCGACATAGCCGATTTTTTGATGAATGTATCAGAACCTCATAAATCTCTTTTTTCTTTGTTGAAAAGTGCTTTTGAAAAAAGGACTGCCCGAATGGTGACACCATCGCGCAGTCCCAATCTCGCAATCTCCACCTCGCTGTCCCCACCTCGGTGTCTCTCTCTCGCTATCTCCACCTCGCTATCTCCACCTCGCTGTCTCCCTCTCGCTGTCTCCTTCTTGCTGTCTCCTTCTTGCTGTCTCCACCTCGCAGTTCTTGTTTTTTATGATAATCATTGCCTGCTTTTTGTTTTGTCCAAAACGGAATTGCAGTAATTTGCCGTTTGGAAAATGAATGGCGATTTACCGGTTGAAAAATTGCCGCTTCACCCCTTCCGGCAAAAATTATGTCGCTTCCGGTTTTTACCGGAAATTTAAAAAACTATTTTTTTAAAAACTCTTATTGCCAACAATAAATTGTTCAACAACAGAATAATTCCGCTTTTGTGCGGGGCAAACTTGCCTCCTTTGCAGGATAGTCATGTGATTTTTCGCCTCGTCTCCGATTTTTAAACGGCTTTTTTCATTTAAAATTTTTAAAAAATTCATGCGGATTTTCTTAATGAAAAAAATTAGAGGTTGAACATTTCTAAAAAAAAAGAAATATTAACGGCGTCCATAGCAAGTTTGCGGGGAATTAAAATGTCTCTTCCTTTACAATTCAACGTTTCTCAATCGCGCCTTTCTTCAAAAAGCGGCGAGAAAAAGCGCTGCTTGTCTTTTACCTCCTCCCTCATCAATAGGCTATTTTGAAAGTGTTATCGTCTGATCCGAAGGGTTTTACGAAGCTCTATCCATGGGCTGAAACCCAAGCAGAGGAATGGGACACCACGTTTCAATCCTCGAAAATTATATTGAAGCACTTGGCTGAAGAAAATTTGACAGGTGTTGGCGTACCGGAAAAATTCGGTGGCGATGGCAAAACCATTGTTGACGCTATTTTGACGATTTCCGACATTGCCTATTCCTCGTTCACGGCTGCCTTCGTCTTATGGGCGCACCGCGCTTATATCGAATGCGTTTTGCAAAGCCCGAACGAAGCACTCAAACACCGCCAATTGCCGCTTTTGACATCAGGTAAAATGGCCGGTTCTGCCGGTCTTTCCAATTTGATGAAGCATCTTTCCGGCTTGGAAAAAATGGAAAATTTTGCTTCGTTTGAGAATGGCATTTATCACCTCACCGGCAAAATGCCGTGGATTACAAATATCGATTGCCAAGGCTTTTTTGCAGCCTGTGCCGCCGAACTTGATAACGGGCGCGCTGTTGTTTTCAGCCTTGAAAACAGTGACAAAGGGGTGAATGTCCAATCGCTCGATTTACTTGCTTTGCGTTCAAGCGGTACAAAAGCAATCACCATGGATAAAGTCGCTTTAACGGCTGACCGGATTTTGCATGACAATATTGCCGAATGGCTAAAAACACTGCGTCCGGCTTTTAT
>CAMLLT010000076.1 GCA_946480935.1 uncultured Bartonella sp.
AAAGGCGAGCTTGATAGCCGCCAGCGCCCACATAATCTGGTTATGCTTATGCCACGCTTGACAGAGCGGTAAGAATACTGATTGATTTTCTTGTCATCTGTTGATGGAAAACGGCTCTTTTAACAAACGGGAGAGCCGTTTATTTTTGTTTTGCCGGTAGAAAAATCTGTATCGGTAAAACCACCGGTCTAAGATTGTTTATCGCTTTTTTTAATGCTGTTTCATTGTCGGCATTGTCAATAAGCTTTTCTTTTAACACAAGAAAACCGCACTCCATCAAACGAGGTTTTCGGAAAAATTTTGGCAGGAGAGATGTTTTTGATAAATCGACAGAGCGGAAACGTGCGGGATTTGTCTCCTTCTCGACATAACGACTTAAAATTTCCCGCCATTGGTCGAGTAACCGTGCACCTGGTGTCAGAAAAAGCAACCATTTGCTTTTTGCCGACATGATCGCAGTGCCTAAATCGCTGCGGGAGAGATAGCGACAGCCGGTATCATTCGCAACAGTCTGCAAGACATTGCTGTGATTTTCCGACCACAAAATAACCTCGCTAACAAGACCGAACACGCTCCCCGATACAAGCATTGCAAGGGTATCGGCCAAGGGATCTATGTCTTCATTTGCGTGAATAATAACACTAACCATATCGTTTCAATTAAAGCATTATTCTTGCAAAAGCACGATAATTTATGTTCTTGTTTTGTTCGTATCACCATGGTAGATCGAAAGGATGGGAAAAGTACAAATCGATCAACATCTGGTAAAAGTCATCACCGAGGCCGACCGGCTGGCATTTGACGCAATGTCGGCCGCTGGCGGGAGTGCTTTTCTCGATCAATCCATGATAAGATTGGAAGACAAACAAACAAGGGGAAGGGGAGCAGCGCTCAATCCTGCCGGAAGGTTCGAGAAACAGTCAGGCGAACGGTTTTATGACGGTTGGGATCTGGATGAACAGCTTTCTCCGCTTCAAACATCTGTAGAAACCGAAAAAGCCCGTACGATTATTACTCACAATGATTCGCCCGATATTTTCTTTGATCGGTCAATCAATCCTTATCGCGGGTGCGAACATGGCTGTATTTATTGTTTTGCACGCCCGACACATTCTTATATGGGGCTGTCGGCAGGAATTGATTTTGAGACAAAATTATTTGCCAAACCCGACGCGGCAAAACTTCTGGAACGGGAATTGTCAAAACCCGATTATAAAGTCCGGCCAATAGCTATCGGAACCAATACAGACCCTTATCAGCCGATCGAGAAAAAATGGCAGATTATGCGGCAAATTCTTGAAGTATTGGATAAATGCAATCATCCTTTATGTATCACGACAAAATCGGCACTAATTGTAAGGGATTGCGATATTCTTGAAAGAATGGCTGAGAGAAAGCTTGTACGCGTGGCCTTATCCATCACAACATTGGACAGAAAACTTGCCCGCCTCATGGAACCGCGTGCTGCAACACCGGAGCGACGTTTATGGGCAATCAAGGAATTGACAAAAAAGGGCGTGCCCGTGAGCGTCATGATGGCGCCGGTTATTCCCGGATTGAATGACCACGAAATAGAAAATGTTTTGACGAGAGCGAAAGAGGCCGGTGCGATTGACGCGGGGTATGTCATGCTCAGACTACCTTATGAAGTTGCTCCGCTCTTTAAAGATTGGCTGTTGCGCGAATATCCCGACCGTTACAGGCGTGTTATGCAGCTTCTGCGTGATATGCGCGGTGGCAAGGATTATGATGCGGATTGGAAAACGCGTATGTCCGGCGAGGGGCCATTTGCAAAACTCGTTGCCGACCGTTTTCGCTTGGCGCGGCAAAGATCGGGCTTGCATGAACGCCATCCAAAGCTTGAGACCGGATATTTCAAGCCACCGCTGAAAGTCGCCAAACAATTATCTTTTCTTTTTGACGAAAAAGATTGATTAAGGATTTATTTCCCGCAATTCATACGAATGGCCGGACTTGCGCGAAATCTCCTGTAATGCAATTGGATTGCCCATGTCTCATAAAAACAACGATTTGCCGCTCTTTCATGATATTCCTTCAATGCCCGATTATTCGATCGAGGAACGTCTTATTGCAAAAGGCTATCGGAATATAGCCGGAGTGGACGAAGTCGGGCGGGGACCTCTGGCCGGTCCGGTGGTGACGGCTGCGGTCATTCTTGACCGGAACAATATACCCGAAGGCTTAAATGATTCTAAAAAGCTTTCGGCAAAGAAACGCGAAGCACTTTATGACGGGATTTTGCGTTCGGCATTGGCCGTGTCCATTTGCAGCCTGTCGGCCACTGAAATTGATCGTACCGATATCAGAAAAGCCGCACTTGAGGCCATGAGAAGAGCGGTTTGCAGTCTTTCTGTCAAGGCGGATTATGTTCTGGTGGACGGGCGCGATATACCACCCCGTCTTGCGTATCCCGCAGAAGCACTGATAAAAGGTGACGGGCGGTCCCAATCTATTGCGGCGGCATCCATTATAGCAAAAGTCACACGCGACCGGTTAATGGAAAAAGTGGGAGAAGTTTATCCCGCTTACGGTTTTGAAAAACATGCCGGATATGCAACGGCGTTTCACCGAGCCGCGATAGCACATGAAGGACCGGTCAAAAAATTGCACCGTTTCAGTTTTGCCCCGATCAAGGGCGCGTTCTAGAGGATTGATATAATGATTATTCTTGCCTCGTCAAAAGACGCTGTTTCAAAAGCTGTTTCCTATCTTGATAAAGGGAAGCTTGTGGCACTACCAACCGAGACTGTTTACGGGCTTGCGGCGGACGCTACAAATGGCAAAGCGGTTGCCGATATATTCAAAACCAAAGGACGCCCGCAGTTCAATCCACTGATTGCCCATGTCAGCGGTATGGATATGGCGGAAGATATTGTCGAGATTGATGATATTTCGAAAAAGCTTATGGACACTTTCTGGCCGGGGCCTTTGACATTGGTTTTGCCGCTGAAAAATCCGACACCGATAGATCCGCTTACCAGCGCGGGTTTGAAAACGTTGGCAGTTCGCAATCCTGTCGGTATATTCGCGACAATAGTAAAAGAACTCGGCCGGCCGGTTGCAGCACCGAGCGCAAATATTTCCGGTCGTTTGAGCAGTACAACTGCGCAGGATGTTGCCGACATGTTTGGCGAAAAAGTGCCGCTTATTATTGATGGCGGCGCAACGCGTGTTGGCGTTGAATCCACCATTATCAAGGTAGTGGGCGACCATATTTATTTGCTTCGTCCGGGTGGGCTTGCGCCCGAGAAAATTGAAAAACGAACGGGGCTCAAGCTTGAAAGGGTAGACCAGAGAGCAGCTATTGAAGCGCCGGGCATGTTGAAATCCCATTACGCACCCAATGCATTTGTGAGACTTGACGCCAAAGACGTTAAAAACGGGGAAGCACTTTTAGCCTTTGGAAAACAACAAACCATAAATGCAGGAAGTGCTGTTGCAACGCTCAATTTGAGCGAGAGAGGCAATCTTGACGAGGCGGCCAGCAACCTGTTCCATTATTTAAAGGAACTTGATAGAAAAGATGTTAAATGTATAGCTGTCGAGCCGATACCGTTTACCGGCTTGGGCGAGGCTATCAATGACCGGCTTCAACGTGCGGCAGCACCAAGGAAATAGAAATGATAGACAAAAAGCTGATTGAACGTTTTATAGAAATTGTCGGTGTCAATCACGCTTTGGTAGATCAGGGTGTGATTTCATCCTATCTTGTCGAACAACGCGGTCTTTATCACGGGCGTACCCCTCTTGTATTGCGCCCTTCATCTCCAAAAGAAGTTTCGGAAATTATGAAACTTGCAAGCGCAACTGGAACCCCCATTGTTCCACAAGGGGGAAATACCGGTCTTGTCGGGGCACAACAACCGGACGAAAGTGCTAACGAGATTATTGTTTCTATGGAGCGGTTGAACAGAATCCGTTCGATTGATGTTGAAGGTAATCTGGCTTTGGTGGAAGCGGGAGTGGTTCTCCAGACATTACAGGAAAAGGTTGACGAAAAGGGGCGCTTTTTCCCTTTATCACTTGGCTCGGAAGGCTCTTGCCAGATTGGCGGAAATCTTTCGTCCAATGCTGGTGGTACGGGTGTTCTTGCCTATGGCAACACGCGCGAACTCTGTCTGGGGCTTGAAGTTGTCCTGCCGGATGGCCGCATTCTGGACGATTTGCGCTATGTCAAAAAAGATAATAGCGGCTATGATTTGAAAGATTTGTTTATCGGCGCTGAAGGAACACTCGGTATTATTACCGCTGCTGTTATGAAGCTTTTTCCAAAACCGCAAGGTAAAGCGGTCGCCTATGCGGGCATGAAAAGTCCGGAAAAAGCGTTAGAGCTTCTGCTTCTTGCACAGAAAAAAGCCGGTTCCATGCTTACCGGTTTTGAACTTATGGCAAAGGTTGGAATGGAAATGTCTTTGCACTATGTCAAAGGCGCTCGCGCACCACTCGAGCATGAAAGCGAATGGTATGTGCTTCTTGATCTTTCTTCTTCCCACAGTGATGGTGAAGCGGGTAATATAATGGAAGATATTCTGGCAGATGCACTTCAACAGGGTATTATAGAAGACGCATCCATTGCTCGGTCGTTGGGCCAGCAGAAGGAATTCTGGCGGCTTCGCGAAGATATGTCACCGGCGCAGAAATTGGAAGGCGGGTCGATCAAACATGATATTTCGGTTCCTATCGCCTCAATTCCCGATTTTATCAGCGAGGCCGCAAAAATTATCGAAACGATTGCACCCGGTGCCCGCATTGTCTGCTTTGGTCATATGGGCGATGGAAACCTGCATTATAATGTATCGCAACCGGTTGGTGTCGACAAGCAAGCCTATCTTGCCCTTTGGGGGGAAATGAACCACCGTATCCATACACTGGTTATGAGCTATAATGGTTCATTTTCAGCTGAACATGGCATCGGACAATTAAAACGCAAAGAACTTGTTGCCTTCAAATCTCCGGTGGCGCTTTCTCTGATGCGCTCGATCAAACAGCTATTCGACCCCAAAAACATCATGAATCCGGGAAAAATGCTATAAGTTTTGGTGAATAATAATTTAAAGCGCTGTTTGTAATTCGATAACCAAAAAACAAACCAATAATTTTTTAACCTAACCTTTTAATAAACCGATTAACAAACCCCGCTATGGTGGTTCCCGATTGAATTGACGAGGATATTGGGGACGAATTCTATGGCCACTCAATGGGCTAATCGGGCAAAAGCAGGACTTGAACTCAGGCTGGATCCCTGCCATCTGCCACAATATGTTTCTTTCGATGTGCAAGGCAAAACAGTTGTCTGCTCTTTAAATGAACGTGGTGCGGCGTTAAAAATCGAAAATGGAAGCAGTACTTCGCGTGTGTCGCGTCTGGTGCTTGCCCATCAATTCAGAGGCGTTGCAGCGCGCGCTGTCGTAACCTCATCAGGGCAAAAAGCTGTCTCGCTTGAACTCTTGCATCGAAATCATGAAGCCTGCGTGCCGCTTCTGGTTTCGCGTGATCTTGATGATGTGCTCCTCGACTGGCGCCTTTGGGCAGATATTTATGATCTTCCAATGTTGCTCGTTAATGACGATGGAACGGTTATCCCTGTCAAGGATCGGTCGCCGCTCGAGCATTTTTTCGGCAAAAAGCCGCATGAGAACAAGCGGAAAAACTTTCTATTGAGATGCCGCGGTTACTCCTTGGGAATAAGACTGGTTATCAACAATCAGGTCATGCTTGGATAAGGCCATTCTTGCAATATTCTTTTGGAAAGAGGGTGTCTCTTACGGTTAACAGTCATCGTTAGAGCAAGAGCGCGAAGCGATCGCCTTTTTTGCTTTGCTTAAACCATTTGCGGAAAAACGCGAAATTCGTAATAAAAAATCACATTTGCGAAAAACGCTCTTTGCCTGCAAGCCTGTTCACAGAAACCGGTTATAGCTGATAATAGTCGGTTGGCAATTCCAATAAAAAATACACGAAAATTTTCGTAAATAAATTTCCCCAACGAAATTTTCCCTAACAAATTTTTTTTGCCATTTGACAATGGACCGGTGTTAAGCTTACCAGCAAGATATGTCCGGAGGATTGAATGACGCGGCAGATTGTTTTTATACTTGATAAGCAGGATGCGATCGAGGCGCTCAAAGCCTATTATCGCGATCACGCGCTATCGAGACAGACATTTATCCGGCTCCTCCTGCTGTGGATTGTCGCTGTTGCTCTGATGTCGGCTGTTCTTGTGATGATTGACGGAGCCGACTGGTATCAGAATTGGGGTCATTCCCTTTATCGTATTTCAGCCATTTATGCTGCGATTATCATTGCTATCTGGGCATTGAACTATTTTGTTCTTATCCCCCACCATGTCCAACAATTGGTGAAAAATGACAAGCAGATTGGCCTTGAACAAACTTGGGTGTGGGATGACCATGCAGTAGCAATAAAGAGCTCCTATATCAGAGGGACATACCCGTTCCGTTTATTTTCCGGCTGGCGAGAATATCCGACTTTTATTGCTCTTTACATTTCGCCCAAGAAATTCAATGTATTACCGAAAGCTCCTATAAATGACGAGCAATTGGAAGATTTGCGCAACATTTTCAAACGCGAAATAGCAGCTGAAGAAAAATAGAATACGGCCACATTAGATAAATTCACTTTGAAACCGGATCAGAAAAGCCCGCCACGCTGTAAATAAAACGATTTTATTAAACGCAACCGATAAAATGAATACCCGTCCTATAGAACTGTCGAAAGTGAAGCTGTCTTTTTTGACAATGCTTCACCCTGTCTGACACACCCTTTAAAGCCGAATTTCCTTGATAATTTTTACTGGACAGGCAACGAATGATGCACGGTTTTCAGTATTCTGTTTTGTAGTCATTCTGATTTCAATATTCAGTATCAGAAAATTATAAGGCACGAAACGGAACGACAGCCCGCTTATATCAAACGATGTTTTTTCCGGATATTTGGTATTTTACCCGATCAATCAGTTTTTAGCGGTTTCTTCTCGTTCAATGGCACGCCAGCCGATATCATGGCGATAAAAGCCTTCCGGCCAATCGATCAATTTTATTGCTTGATAGGCTTTTTGCTGCGCCTCTTTTACAGTTTTACCGGTTGCGGTAACGTTCAAAACCCTGCCGCCATTGGCTATGATTTTTCCGTCTTTCAATGCCGTACCGGCGTGGAAAACTTTGACGTCAGGTAGTTTATCCGCTTTTTCTAAGCCGGAAATAATACTTCCACGTTGAGGCGCCTCGGGATAACCTTTCGCTGCCATGACAACAGTCAAAGCTTTGTCAGTTTTCCAGTCGAGTTCGACATCTTCAAGATTACCCTTTGCGAGGGAATAGAGGACCGGCAACAGATCGCTTTTTAACCGCATCATCAAAACTTGACATTCAGGGTCGCCAAAGCGGACGTTGAATTCGATTAGTTCGGGACCGTTTTTTGTAATCATCAATCCGACAAACAGAACGCCGCTGAATGGGCAACCAAGATCGGCCATGCCACGAATGGTGGGCACGACGATTTCATTCATAACGCGCTTTGTCATATCGTCGGTCATAACGGGCGCAGGTGAATAAGCGCCCATGCCACCGGTATTGGCTCCCTTATCGCCATCACAGACGCGTTTATGATCTTGTGCAGAACCGAAAGGAATGGCCGTTTTCCCGTCACAAAGGCAAAAGAAACTCGCTTCTTCACCTTCAAGAAATTCTTCCACAACAATTTCAACCCCTGCTTTACCGAAGGCACCGGCAAAACAGGCGTCAACCGCGTCAAGAGCTTCCTCTATTGTCGTGGCAACTGTTACACCTTTACCGGCAGCCAAACCATCAGCTTTAATGACGATCGGCGCGCCTTTTTTTCTGATATAATCCTTGGCTTCGGTTGCATTTTTAAAACGTTGGTAAGCGCCGGTTGGAATATTATATTTTGCGCACAAATCTTTGGTAAAACCTTTGGATCCTTCAAGCCGTGCGGCGAGTTTATTTGGCCCGACAACAAGAAGCCCATTGTCTCGAAGGGAATCTGCAAGACCGTCAACGAGTGGAGCTTCCGGTCCGACGATAACGAGCTCGACAGTATTTTTCTTGCAAAATTCGACGACAGCCTTATGGTTTTTTACATCAAGTTCGATATTATCAGCCAATTCGAGTGTTCCGGGATTTCCGGGTGCACAAAAGAGCTTGCCAAGAAGGGGAGAGGACGAAATTTTATATGCCAATGCATGTTCGCGTCCGCCTGAACCGATGAGAAGAACGTTCATTGCTTGCTCCTGCTGAAGAAGATGTTAAAAACCTCACTCTTGTCATAGAAACGAAATGCTTTAGCTTCAAGGTAAAAGGTGTGCTGTTATAAATGGTAAACAACAAAAATATGACTTCCGCGAGCTTGAGTAATAACGAAACAGTCCAAAAGGAAGGTGTAAGAGGGCGTGTTTTCGATGCGCCCTCAGGGCACTGGGTCTATCACTTTTTACTGCGTTCGCTTTGGCCTTATGCCCAATTGGCACGTTGGGACAGACCAATCGGTTGGAAACTTCTGATGTGGCCGTGTTTCTGGTCGGTAATTCTGGCAATGGATGCAAAGGGCTTTGCTTCAGCCTCGCATTCATATCCGGTTGCCTTGGCAATATGGTACCTTTTTCTTTTCTTTATCGGTGCTGTAGCCATGAGGGGCGCGGGGTGCACATGGAATGATCTCGTTGACCAGAAAATCGATAATAAAGTGGAACGCACGCGCTCAAGGCCTTTGCCATCAGGTCAGGTCAGTCGTCTACAGGCGAAAATCTTTATGGGGCTGCAATGTCTCGTCGGGCTTCTTGTACTGGTGCAATTCAATCTGTTCAGCATTATTTTAGGTGTTTCATCGCTTGTTATTGTTGCAATCTACCCGTTTATGAAACGCGTGACGTACTGGCCGCAGTTTTTTTTAGGACTTGCCTTCAATTGGGGGGCTTTGATGGGATGGGCCACGATTTATGGCCGTCTTGATTATGCTCCCTTGAGCCTTTATTTCGGCTCGATCTTATGGACGATAGGCTATGACACGATCTATGCCCATCAGGATAAAGAAGATGATGCGATCGTCGGTGTGCGCTCGACTGCAAGACTTTTTGGTGAAAAAACCAAAGCCGCACTTGTCGTTCTTTATGGCGGATTTGTTTTATTAAGCCTTGCAGCATTTCTTTTGGCCGGTGTGCCGACTTTGGCCTATCTTGGCCTTTTACTTGCGGCTATCCACATGTTTTACCAAATTATCACAATCGATATCGATAATAATAGCGAGTGCCTGAGATTGTTCAAATCGAATTCGACGGTTGGCTGTCTGATCTTCCTTGGCCTCGTGCTTGGAGCAGCAGTACGTTCTTTCTAGGAAACAACCATTGCCGCTAAGTGAAGCAGAGCTTTTTGCGAGCGGATTGTAAAACCCGTCCGGCTTACCGATATTTTTTGCCGATGAAGAGAGTGCTCAAGGGTATAAACGGTGTTTTTCCCATGATTTTGCATCAGGCGAAGGACGGGAAAAAACCACGCGGTCATGAAGCCTGAAAGGTCTGTCGTGCCAGAATTCGATTGAAAGCGGTTTGATTCTGAAGCCGGACCAGTAAGGTGGACGGGGTATATTGCCGATGGCGTATTTTGCCGTGTATTCGGCAACAGCTTTTTCCAACGCAAAGCGGCTTTCCAGCGGTCGGGATTGTTTTGATGCCCAAGCACCAATGCGGCTGCCACGTGCGCGTGATTGATAATAGGCATCAGCTTCTTCGTCGCTTACTTTTTCAACCAGTCCGCGCACTCTGACTTGCCTGCGCAACGATTTCCAGTGGAAACATAACGCTGCTTTCATAGAAGAAAGAATTTCCTGTCCCTTATTGCTTTCATAATTTGTATAGAAAACAAATCCGTCAGCACCAAAAGCTTTCAAAAGGACCATACGGACATCGGGAAGGCCCGTCGGGTCCACTGTAGCTAGCGCCATAGCATTCGGGTCGTTAATTTCGCTTTTTGTTGCATCTTCCATCCAAATTTTAAAAAGTGCAAAAGGTTCATTTGCCTCCACAAAGTCACCACTTGTTAACGTTTCATCTGTCATAATACACCCGAATTATGTGTTTTCCATATTATAGCGTGTTGTCAACTACCTGGCCGACGCGGAAAAAAGTGAACTATGGAAGCTTTTTCTAATTTGAGAAGCCGGCTTGGTCGTTTTGTTATTTTTGTCACGATCACTTTGTTATTGCAAGGCTGTATCATATCAGGTGACAAACTTGATAAAATGGGCGCCACTGCAATGCCGGA
>CAMLLT010000077.1 GCA_946480935.1 uncultured Bartonella sp.
AATATATCGGAACATCCGAACAAAACTCGCTGGTTTCCGGTCTGGTTATCGCCGATAATTATGTCCTCGAACGCGAAAAATGGATCGGCCAGTTGAGCAAATGCGCCTGAACATGCCCGCTTCAATAATGAGGTCTTAAAAGCTTGGTTGAACAATCAGGCCTTTTATAAAAAAGGCCTGATGAGGCCGTTTTAATCGAGCCGATTGGGGTAGCCTTGCCGAGTGGGGCAGGCTTTTTCAGTTTTAGCAACGCTTAAAAATTGACAAAAGCAAAACGGATGCGACAAACCGGTTTAACTCGCTGTCTTAAGGTTTATCATGCTGTCTTAAAGTCTGCTTTATCAAAGCGGGCTGCTTGTTAGGTAGCACGGCGCATTCACCAGCATTTTAACAACGGAAAGCTTTCCTAAAAAAGTCGAAACAGCGGTTCACTAAATTGCTTGAGGTCTTTCTAAAAAAAAGCCCGAAAATGCAGGCTTATCCTGTGTTAGTAAGATCGCAACCACCTTGCCCGAACGATGATAGTTCGATATTTTTTTGCCTTACGGGACAAGCAAATTGATCGTGCACTTATGTGAAAATATGATTAGATTTTCAGGTAAAACATGGACGACAAGTCAAAAAAATTGAAATTTACCGGTGTTATTTTAATGAAAAACAGCATTTTTTTTAAAAAAAATATCCACTTAAACCTTATAAAACAAAGGGTTAAGTGGACATCGGTTGTAACAGATTAGAAAATGCGGTCAAGCCGCAATATTGACGGCGACATTATTGCTTATCGTTGTGTTGTAACAGATTAGAAAATGCGGTCAAGCCGCAACGAAAAAGGGTTCGTTTTGACGGATCCAGACGTTGTAACAGATTAGAAAATGCGGTCAAGCCGCAACCATTTTGCCGTTCTTCTCTCGTTAAAAGCTGGTTGTAACAGTTAAAAAAATGCGGTCAAGCCGCAACGAGACATTAGAGGCAGAAGTAAACGGGAACGTTGTAACAGATTAGAAAATGCGGTCAAGCCGCAACAAATATGGCCGTCTGGTAGAATTCTTTGAGGTTGTAACAGATTAGAAAATGCGGTCAAGCCGCAACGGAAGTTTCCATGTTCCCGTTCAAAATATCAGTTGTAACAGATTAGAAAATGCGGTCAAGCCGCAACGGCAGTAACGGCGCATCTATAGAAAAGAAAGTTGTAACAGATTAGAAAATGCGGTCAAGCCGCAACACTTGCCGCAACAAATCCACACATTCCGCTGTTGTAACAGATTAGAAAATGCGGTCAAGCCGCAACTTTGCGGCGTGAGACCTTTGTGCCATCTACGTTGTAACAGATTAGAAAATGCGGTCAAGCCGCAAGTGTGTAAACACAGTAAGCGAGAGCTGTTCAGTTGGTATTGAGACAGAAAAAATATCAAGACACAAATTAAGCATGATTTTCATAACGATCATCTACCATTCGGTTTCCGGAGCGCCAGAAAGATTATATAAAAACTGACTATACGGCAGACGCAACAATATCTCGCCTTTATCGACCACTCCAGCTATAATGCCTGCTCTGCAAAGTAAATTGACGTTGCCAATGCGTTCACAAACGGCATCGGGGCTGTCGATAGCATTTAATTGACTTACGCCACTTACAATTAATGTTCTCCCTTCCGGAATGGCGCCTATAGGCTGCACAACTAAAACACGGACTCCGGATAAATAAGCAATAAAAATCAATATGATAGAAAAAATGATTGCGATAGCAAAGATGCTGGAAATAAGTTTTACTCTGTTAGTCATTTCAGATTACTCTTCAAGCAAATGACTTCGACCTTATTTCTGAACTCTCTTATAGTTTCTTCTTTAATCGATTCACTGCTGTAAAGAGGCGTTTCATATGCCTCAACCACAATGGCTTTCATAATCTTAGCGGCATCAGGATTAGAAAATACTTTATTAACAGTCTCTATAACACTAGATATGGGGGTGCCGCTTTGCCTATGCTTCATTATAGTTTGAGCTATTTCGCCCAAATTCCGACATCCAGCATCATCAGCTAAAACTGTGTTACAGCTAAATGCTAGCATTAAAGGTATAATAAAATAAAATTTAGGAATTTGCAAAGCTTTAGCTCCTCGACAATGTGGAAGAGACTATTCAATTTTAAAGAAATTATCAATGTTATTCTAGATAGTCTTTATCCATCAGCCACTCGCGCAATATATGGTGCCGAGGCAATGATGAGTTAGAACCCCGAGCAGGGAGTTTCTATGTCAATTTGGTAATTTGATGCGGTGTTAGATGGCTGGATTGAGGCAAATACACCGGAAGACGAGAACAATGACTTCCTGACGGAAGAGGAAAGCGCGATAGCTAATACGGATTTGCCGGTATATCAAGCATAGAACATGCTCATTGTACCGCTCAAACCAATGGAATTGTCATAGTGGTGTATTGTAGTACCAAAATAGTATGCTATATTAGCATACAGTTAGGGCTAATAATCTAAATAGTATATATAGCTTTTGAAGGGAGCGCAATGTGCCACAAAGATCACTTATGGCAGCAAAAACTGTTGCCTCTTTATGTAATTTCAACGTAACAAATCTCAAGTTACAGAAATTGCTCTATTTAGCACATATGATGTACCTTGGCGCGTCTGGTAAAAGATTGATTGACGGCCATTTCGAGGCGTGGAATCTCGGTCCTGTAGAGCCGGAAATATACCATCTTCTCAAAGCTTATGGTAATAGCAAAATTCAAGATGTTTTTAGAAGCGACGGTTTCCCCAAAAGTTCAAACGAATACCGCACTATTAAATCCGTAATTGACCAATTAGGCGATGCCAGTGCATCACAATTAGTGCAAATAACACATCGAAACTTTGGGGCATGGGCTAAGAATTTTGATCCGGGGATGAGAGGAATAAGAATTTCAGATGATGATATACTCGAAGAGTATGATACTCGGCGAGAACGTTCTATAAAAAGACGAGCAGCCAGCAAAAAATGACAGAACGTAAGTCAGAACCACAGCCTGACAACATGGGCGACATGCTTTGGGAGGAAAAGGAAGATAAAAATCCAACTCCCGAAAGTGCTGCTCTATCAGAATTGCAGGAAACGTTGGAAAGAGAAAGGGATAAAAGACGAGAAGAGCGTTTCCTATTGATTTGTGCGTTATTGGTAATATATGACGTTGATGCGTTTGGTGACATGGCTGGGTGGTCAGGACCTATTGTTCTTGGGATCATAGAGCTACTGTTTTTGATAGTTGCAGGTCGCTTCTATGGTATAGATGAAATACATACGTTCCTAATGAGAATCATGGAGAAGGTGGGGCAAATACATAAAAATAAATAGCTAATTGACGCGAAAGAGAACGAACGTACCGTTTAGAGTATCTATAAGTCTAAATAATTTTATAGAGCGAATTTACAAAACTATTCACGATAAAAACAGAAGCTCATGGGTGCGCTAGTCGATTGCGCTTGTCAAAATAGATTAGAAAATGCGGTCAAGCCGCAAGAATTCATCACTCTTGATCTTATCGACTTGTTTAAACCAAGTATTCCAATCTTCTTGAAACACATCAATGAGCATATCCATAATGAACGATATTTTTTAAGCTTGTTGTGGGTAAATTGACCATTATTAATTAATACAATGACAAAAACAAAATATGTTACTTGAAACTACCTGAGTAAAAGTACACAGTACGGTATTAATAAAACATAGGTGAAAACCATGCTTCCATAGTTGAAAGGCTGCATCATGACGCATGAAGATTTCAAGAATTGGCGTAAAAAAATGGGGCTTACTCAACAACAAGCGGCTGATGTGCTCGGTTTATCGAAAGCAACGATAGAAAACTATGATAAAGGCGTTCGTCGGGAAGATGGTCGTCCGGTCGTTATCCCACGGGTTGTAGCACTCGCATGTGCTGCTATCGAACATAAATTGGAGCCTTTTGGGGGTCTTTAATCGGAACAGTTTCTTTTAATGCAGCAAGCTATTTTGACACAATATGCAGTTAATCCAAGTTATTGCTTAAAATATCATGATAAAATTGAAGGGTTACGACCAGTATCCAATCAAGTTTATTCATCATTTATCGTTGCATCGGATTAGAAAATGCAGGCAAGCCGCAGGTTATTTCATCCAACGCTTGCGACGGAAGTAGCGTTTAACGGCGATATAGACAATTAACCAAAAAGTAAGGGCAATCGGTGCTGTATCAACGTGGAATGGAACAAATGCAAAAAACGGATTAAGCAAATATAATCCCCACATAAACACAGCGAACATGTTCAAGATTAAGAATAATGGATCAAGAAAACGAAACAGTAACATATTCAGTAGCTCTTGTTAGGGGCATTGCGGGGTTTAACCGATAAAAACGCTTTTGCGGCTTCTTCTTGCTTTTGTTTTTCTGACTTTCCAAAACTGGTAATTATAACGGAATATGTTGTTATAAAAGAGATTGTTAAAAGAAATACGATAAGTTTTTCATTGGTTACCCCGATTTAAAGCCAATATTACTATGATGGTTAAATTATATTAGAATAGGAAATGGGGTCAAGCAGCGACGCTAGTGTGTGTAAATGTTCAACCGGTGTTGCATTGCAAGGGGAGGAACAAAATGGATGTGATAGTGAGCATATGGCTTCTGGTTGGCTTTATACTGTGCTGCGTCGCTGCAATAGCGAAGCTTGGGCACGTGGTGAAACAGCGTACCAATCACCGCATCAATCCCGAACCACGGCAGAATTATCAGACCAATCTACTTGATACTTCCATCCGTCCCGACAATTTAGAATTTGTCACACGGGTCGAGGCAATGAACCATCGCATTACTGGCGGTCTTGAATTTATGATTGAATATGTTGACAGTGACGGCGTGATAACCGAGCGTGTAATAGAGCCTCTGAATATCTATCGAATAGCCGGCAAAACAACAATCTATATTGACGCCTTTTGCACCTTACGCAATGCTATGCGCAGCTTTCGCAACGATCGCATTCTGGCGGCACGCGACATGCAAACCAATCAGGAAATTGCTAACCTTGGACGCTATTTGTGGGAACGGTACTGAACTTATTATCTTCATGTATTCGCTCCACAACTCGCGGGCTGGACAAACTCCGACTTGACGCGAACGCCCTTGCAAACAGTCGTGCCCTTTTTACTTTCCAAAATCGCCGCGTGTTGTTGTTTGGCAAAGTATGGCCAACGTTTTCTTTTGGAACTCGGATTTCCTATGGCACGAAAAACACACGCCGTTAACTACCGTTCGATGCGTTGTCAATGCACGGCTAGTGGTTGCCCGACTGGGTGATTTTGGATTGTGCTGGTAACAGATTAAAAAATGCGGTCAAGTTGCAACAAAAACAGCCCTTTTTGATCGCCCGAATGGGTTGTAACAGATTAGAAAATGCGGTCAAGCCGAAACTAACAGCGCATCAAGTTACCTGATTAACGAATGTATGTAGAAGGATATAGATAATAACGCTACCAAAGCAATAATAGAATAAAGGCTAAAAACACTATTAATTTTCATTGTTTCGCTCATAAGATTTGACCTATGAACAATCTTTCCGCCTACGATAAATTTTCTCATAGGTGTTTCTATAAAAACCCAAATCACATAAGATAAAAGAATTACATATAAAAAATATAACATGAAATTTATACCGCCGGAAAAACGAAAAATCACATCGTTGTGACTAATGCAAAAATTCAGTATTATCTGGTGACACATATATATAGAAAAACTTATTTCACCTAATGTAACAAACAACTTATTGGAAATTAAACGAGAGAATAACCCATCTCGTGCAAAAAAATAGATTACAGCAGCCATTACGGCAAATCCGCCCATCAATGTTGACCAGTTATACACAACAGGCCCAAAATATATGCGATAAAAAGTATCAGGAATAGATGGAAAGAGAATAAAGATAATAAGCGCAAAAACGGAAATAAATTGGCAAACAGTTTCTATTTTGTAATTTTGTTTATTATTCTTTTGTTCCCACAAATAATATAGGAACATACCGATTGAAAACTCAAAAATCCTCGACAATGGATTAATGTAAAGAAGGTAATAACCTATTAATTGTATTAACTTATTATTATCAGGCGCCATCCATGGTATAGAGAAGTAACCATTAATGAATATAATTAACAATAAAGGAATGGAAGAAACCAAAACGAACAACTTAGGTTTTTTATGTAGAATTATTAACAATAGAGGATATACAATATAAAATGAAAATTCAGTAGAGATACTCCATGACACTGCATTATATGAAAAATAATAATGCGCATTGGGAATCCAAGATTGTACCATAAATATAAAAGGAATTAAAGTATTAAAACGAATCTTATAATGTAATAAAATACATCCTAATAAAAAACAAAATATGAAGCATGGAAATATGCGTGCAAAACGGGCTTTAAAAAAAATAAAAATACTTCGTTCTTTATTAAATTCTCTGTATGCATATGCCAATATAAAACCGGATAAAATAAAAAAGAATGAAACACCTTGCGCAAGCCGAGATATTATAATGGAAAAAAATGGTGTTATCTCTCCGAAAAATGTTATCGAACAATGATGGAAAATAATCATTAAGCAAGCAAAAAATCGTAGAGACGTTAAAGCATCAAGCCTAGTCTTTGTATTCATAATTAATTACCGCTCTAGTATAAAATATAAATTGGATTGGATAGGACTTTTACTCTTTTATTGCGCTCATATGCGGAGAACTCACAACACCGGTATTGAAACTTCGGAAAACTCGTGAAATAACTCCTATCTGGTGAAATGGGAATGTTATGACTGAGAATGGATAATTGGGTAGCGTTGCAGTGAGAGTGCTGGTGAAGACGGGGTTGGGAGTGAACGAGGTCGCGTCATGAGCCTTGAAAGACTTGAAGATGTTACGAGTAATTCCACTCAACTTCGTTATCGCGAGACAACAGAGCACTAAAAACTGATAAAAGTGAAGCCGCAAAATGCGTTGTTTCAGGTCAAAAAATTTGTTCAAATAGCAACGATCAGTAGCCATGTAAGAAGTCCCCGGATATAGCACCACCTTCTAAAATGGAGTGGAGCCACATCACGCGCACGCCCTTAGTGTTTTGGTGGCTCATTGTAACAGATTAGAAAATGCGGTCAAGCCGCAACGAAGATCAATATCGTTACCGATTTCACCTTTGTTGTAACAGATTAGAAAATGCGGTCAAGCCGCAACAAATATGGCCGTCTGGTAGAATTCTTTGAGGTTGTAACAGATTAGAAAATGCGGTCAAGCCGCAACGATCTTGAGGCGTGTATGTTCTGCGTCGGTGTTGTAACAGATTAGAAAATGCGGTCAAGCCGCAACGATAAACGACCTATCACCGTTGTAAAACTGGTTGTAACAGATTAGAAAATGCGGTCAAGCCGCAACAGCTCAAAATAATGAATGCTGGTGTGTTCGGTTGTAACAGATTAGAAAATGCGGTCAAGCGGCTGTAGAATATGTTTTGGTTTCATCAGTGTTGTGCGGTGGATTGTTTGCTTTTTTCATTCAAAGCATGGCCTGCATCACGGGGCAATGTGCGGAAGATGAAGAAAGCCAGTGCCGAGATGAAGCCGACGACGAAAAAGCCCGTATGAAAATCTTCAAGTTTCAATATATTGTTGTGAAAGGAGCTTGCAATTTCCAGAACCGCGCCAGCAATTGCAATGCCGAGCGCCATTGAAGCCTGTTGGGCAACGGCGGCAATCGGCGTTGCCTGACTAATGTCTTCCTTGGCAATATCGGAAAAGGCAAGCGCATTGACACCGGAAAAGAAAAGCGAGCGCAAAAAGCCGCCGAACAAGAGCACGATAATCATCAACAAATAGGGTGTGGTGGGGTAAAACAGGCCATTGGAAGCGGTAAACATTGCCGAGACGATAGAACCTGCCATCAACACTTTGCGAAAGCCGAAACGGGCATAAACTTCCTTGGCGCCGAACTTCATGCCGAGCGAGCCTATGGCCGCGGCAAGAACCATAAGGCCGGATTCAATCGGCGAAAGGCCGAAGGCAAGTTGCAGCATCATGGGAAGCAGGAAAGGCACGGCGCCAATGCCGAGCCGGAAAACGCTGCCGCCGATAATGGCGCGTGCAAAAACCGGATCGGAAAAAAGCCTGAGGTCAAGAAGCGGGGCTTTGCGGTTTTTTGCGTGTTTGATATAAATGGCTCCGAAAATCACGCCCATAATGGTGACACTGATGCCGACACTTTGCGGCAAGGCGGGAAGGCTCACAATCGAAAGGCCGAAAATGAAGCCGGAAAGGCTGATTGCCGAAAGGAAAAAGCCTGTCCAATCAAGCGGGCGGATATATCTCTTTTCATTTTTTGGCAGATAGATTGATGAAAGAAGAAGCCCGATAAAACCGATCGGGATGTTGATAAGAAAAATCCAGTGCCAGGTAAAAAAGGTGGTGATGAAGCCGCCAAGCGGCGGGCCTACAAGCGGGCCGACAAGGGCGGGAATGGAAAACCACTGGAAGGCAATGACAAGCTGGTTTTTCGGCGTGGATTTAACAAGAAGTAGCCGGCCGACAGGTGTCATCATTGCCCCGCCTATGCCTTGCAAAAAGCGCGACAAAACAAAGGAATGGAGCGAAAAGGAAAAAGCGCAGCAAACAGAGCCTGCAAGAAAAACCACGATGGCAACACGGAAGATAATGCGTGCGGTGAAACGGTCGGAGATCCACCCGCTTATAGGAATGAAAACCGAAAGTGCCACGAGATAGGAAGTCATGGCGAGTTTGAGCGCGATGGGGCTTGTATTCAAATCGGCGGCAATGGCGGGAAGGGATGTGGTAATCACATTGGAATCCACATGTTCCATAAACAAAGCGACAGCCAGAACCATAGGAAGAATATGCATTAAATAACCCGAACCCGACTTTTTTTAAACGATGGAACCTTTAAAACCAGTGTGCCTATATAGCGCGAAGAACTTTTATGACCCGAAAGCCTTATACATGAAAAAACCGATATGGCCCAAACTGACAGAACTTGAAAGGTGTTTGTGACAGAAAATTGCGACTATATTGATAACGTCATTCAGGCCGACATTATTTTGACCGGTTTCAACTGTGAAGAACAGTGAGGGGATTACAAAACCGGCTTCACTTTATCGTGGTTTGTCATTTCATTCTTGACCTTGAGAAAAAAATAAATTCTTCATTTCTTGTGTTCATGGAATGCCCGAAAGGGCTACACATAACATTTACGACACCTATATGTTTTATATTATCATTTAAAAAATGAAATTTTACCCGCTTCGGGTCGATCAATAAAATGCGCTGATGGAGCGTTCACTTGCCGCATAAAAAAACAATTGTTCTCAATAATCTGACTGAAGGGCCGATCACCAGAACGTTGCTTCTCTTTGCCATTCCGACATTGCTTTCCAATGTTTTGCAATCGCTCAATGGTTCGATCAACACAATCTGGGTTGGGCGGTTTTTGGGTGAAAGTGCGCTTGCGGCAACCGCCAATGCCAATATTATCACCTTTCTTTTGTTTGCCCTTGTTTTCGGTTTCGGCATGGCGGCGACCATTATGGTTGGCCAATCCATCGGGCGCAAAGATTTGCATCGTGCGCGGCAGGCTTTCGGCGCTTCTATCGGCTTTTGTCTGTTTCTTTCGGTTGTTCTTGCCGTCTTGGGCTGGTTTTTTTCGCCTGAAATCCTGCGTTTTCTTGCAACACCGGCCGATGCTTTTACGCTGGCGGAAGATTATTTGCGTGTCATCTTCCTTGCCGCACCGGCCAATCTTTTGACGGTCATGATGATGATGGGGCTTCGCGGTGCGGGCGATTCCATGACGCCGCTCATTTTCATGTGCGTCAATGTGGTGCTGGATATTATTTTCAACCCCGTGCTTATCTTGGGCTTGTGGATTTTCCCGAAAATGGGCATTGCGGGGGCTGCCGCCTCGACTTCGGTTTCGGGCTATCTCGCTCTTGTTGCAATGATTGTCTATATCTATGTGAAGAAATTGCCTTTGCGGCTAAAAGGGCGGGAACTCACTTATATCTGGCCGGATTTCAGCCTCATGCGCTTTATCGTGCTGAAAGGCTTCCCGATGAGCCTGCAAATGGTCATCATTGCCACATCCGGCCTTGTCATGATTGGCCTCGTCAATCAGGAAGGTGTGAGCACCATTGCTGCCTATAACATCATGCAGCAATTATGGACCTATCTGCAAATGCCTTCCATGGC
>CAMLLT010000078.1 GCA_946480935.1 uncultured Bartonella sp.
TGGCGCTTCCCTTCTCGTTCCAGATGCTCATGCATAAAAGCCAGTTTGCCACCGGATTTCTGATCGCACCGTGGCCTGCTTGCGCGGCACTCACATCAACCTTCACCGGCAGGCTTTCAGACCATTTTTCACCGGTTCTTCTTGTTGCTATCGGCATGTTTTTATGTGCAAGCGGAATGTTTTCTTTAAGCCTTCTTGGTGAAGGAACGCCGGTTCTTGTGATTGTGATCTGCATGATGGTGTGCGGATGCGGCATGGGCTTTTTCAACGCGCCCAACCAGCGCGTTATCATGCTTTCCGCCCCCGCCGACAGAAGTGGCGCAGCCGGTGGCATTATGGGTATGGCAAGGCTTATCGGCCAATCGGTGGGAAGCACACTTGTTGCATTTTTCCTGATTGTCTCTTCCCATTACGGCTCGCGCTATGCTTTATGGTGCGGCACAACCTGTTTTTTACTCGCCGTATTGACCGGTGGCTTGCGGCTCACAAGCGGAAAACATAAAAAATCATAAAGCCTGTTCACTGTCTTTTGGCTGGTCTTTTTAGGCTGTTCTTTTTAGGCCTTTCTTTTCTGCAATCCAAGCCACAGCCCGCAGGCCTCGCGGCTTGAACCGCCTGTCCCATAAGCCATTTCAAAACTCTGCACCTTAGCCGTTTGAAAAACGTGTTTCCAGAAGATCGACTTCGCGGATCAATTTTGCGGTTGTCTCTTCCGAAAGCTGGTGACGACGGCCGAAAGCAAAATAGGTCTGACGTTCGGCTTTCAAAGCTTCAAGGCGCAAACGCCGTTCGATTTCGGCAATCTTTTGTGTGTTGACTGCATCCGCATCCGAAATATTCTGGTCGGCCAATCTATCACGATAGTTCGCCATGACACGTGCGCCTGCACTTGTATAAAGGTCGGCATCGCTGCGGCCTTCACCCCAATTGTGCACTGCCTGTTCAACCGCTTTGATGGCCGCTTCGGCAGCCGCAATATGGGCGCGTTCTTCTTCCTTCTGGTGGGAAGGTTCGGGCGGCAATTCCAGACCTTTGAGAAGGAATGGCAAAGAAATACTTGCCATGACAAGCGAAATCAGAATAACGCCGGTTGCCAGAAATATTGCAAGGTCGCGGGCGGGAAATGGCGAACCGTCGGGCAAAAACAGCGGCAAGGTCAAAACACCGGCAAGGGTTACCGTGCCGCGAACACCGGCAAGCGATGTCACGGCAACCAGCCGCCAACTCGGCACAAAGGGTTTCAAGCCGCGCCGGTAAGCACGCGCAAGCGTGAAACGCAGAGAGACCCAAACCCAGATAAATCTAAGTACGGCGAGTGCCAGATTGATGGCAAGAACATAGACCACAAGCCAAACCGGTTCATGATGACCGGTTTCCTGAACCACAATTGCCGCACCGCTGACAATATGGGGAAGCTGTTCACCCAAAATAACAAAGATGACACCATTGGCAACAAATTGCACCGTGTCCCAGACAGCAAGCCTGCGAATGCGTGTTAAAGCAAGATTGCGCAGACTGTCTTCGGTAAAGCTCATAGAAATACCGGCAGCAACCGCAGCAAGGATACCCGATGCATCCACCTGTTCAGCGGCAAGATAGGCGGCAAAGGGAATAAGCAGGCTTATGACAATATGCGAACCCGTTTCCTCGCCGAATTTATTGTTCCAGAAATTGCTCACCCAAGTGACGCAGAAGGTGGTTGCCGCCCCGATAATAACACCGGCAACGGCTGTCCACAAAAACGTTCCGAAAGCCGCAACAAGCGAAAATGAACCGGTCATGGCTGCCGCCACAGCAAAGCGCATACTGACAAGGCCGGACGCATCATTCAACAGGGATTCACCTTCCAGAATATGCATCAAGCGCTTCGGGATGGGAGAACGTTTTGCAATGGCTGTGACAGCCACCGGATCGGTTGGCGAAACAATGGCTGCAAGTGCAAAAGCCACCGAAAGCGGCATGGCCGGAATAATCCAATAAGTGAAAAAGCCGACCCCCAGAACCGTGAAGACAACAAGCCCCAGTGCCATTTCAAGCACTGTCCAGCGGTCGCGCTTCAAACCGTCTTTGGGAATGCGCCAACCATCAAGAAATAAAAGTGGCGGTAAGAACAGCAGGAAAAACATTTCCGGCCGCAATTTTACGCCCATGTCGCCAGCAAGAGAAACCACCGCGCCAACAGCAATCTGGATAAGCGGTAACGGAATGGGCAATGGAAGTGCGCGCGATATTGCGCCGCTGATGATAACAGCGACCAGCAATATCAATATCACGACAACCGATTCCACTCTCGATAACCTTTCAGAAAAAACTATGCCACGCCATTTAAGCAATGAACAGTTTCAATAACATAAACAAAAAACGAACTTCTGAAAAATTCCTGCCAAATTTATGACGATCGACTTCTGCTCATGTCATGTGCGGTAAAAATGGTGAATTGTGGGCAGTTTTTCTTCTATTCAATGAAAAATAATTGTGTTCCATCAAAATTGTGTAACCGGATGAAATCTGTCCGTGATTTGACACTATTCTTCCCGAAAAACTGTGCTCTGGCACTCTATCTCTCCTCCCAAAACTGCTTCATCTTTCACAAAAGAACTTTTTCATTTCCTCTTCAAACATTACTGAACATTCTGTTTTTGATTGATTTTCTAAAAACTATCCTGATGCTTTTGGAAAGCGGCTTTTTTACCTTCTGTTTTTTTTAAAAACCATAGTGTCGTTTGGACTTCCAACGAAATAAATTTCGCAATCTATATGTAGAGTTGAACATTTCTCCCGATATGTCGTTTTTAAATTATCTGCGGCAAGCGGACTGTTCTGTTCTATATTGAAACTTTACTAATGAATTTTATCATGTAATATTATTCTATAGTAGAGAATAATCTATGAACAGATTGATGTAACCGAGTACTGTACACGAGTAAATTGTGGGAGAGACTATCATGGCACTGACGCCGGTTCAGAATTTGAAATTCGCTTCTGTCAAAATCTTGCAAGAGAGAATTGATCAGGTCGAACAACAGGCCAAACGCGCTCCCACGACGACGGAACAGATTTTTAAAGCCAAAGAAACAGGCTCTCCTTTGAAAGCGGAAGAAAAGTCGACTTATGACAAAATCCGCAGCAAGATAGCAGGCGCTACAGTATTTGATAATAGCCGCATGAGCAAAACCGAATTCAAAGCAAAAATACTGAAAGAAATAGCAAGGAGCCTTGGCATTGATATTGAAAAAGGTGGAGCAGATCTCAAACGTCTGGCCAATTTTATCCGCTACAAATTGGCTTACATGAAATCTCAAGACCCGGTAGGTTATGAAGAATTTATGGAAGAGATCACTAAAAGGCTCGGCCTTGATAAATTAGGCTTGAAGGCGGAAGACGTTGTCGAGGCAATGGCTGACCCGTCTTCACAAAAGGCTGAAGAAGTTGACCAAAAACTTGATGTCTATTTCGGGAAAGATGGTAAGGCCTCTTCTGAGGTTGACAGTGAACTCAACGATATCAAAGAAGTTCTGAACCAGAACGGCGACACTTCAGCAAGCGAAAAAGCAGCCGAACAACTTGGCAACGCATCATCCAATGCTTCACGGCAAAACGAGATTTTGACTGATCAGCCGACCGGCACTTATATGCCGAGAAGCTTTCCTCCAGCGCGTAGGTAACTGCTTTTAACACTCATCACCCGATTGCTTGTTTTTTTAAAAAACTGCATTTTTGAATGCTTGTGTTTCCGGATGAGAAATCGGTGTGAAGAATGGCAGCAGCTCTTCATTCAAGACAAAGCGGAACGGCCGGAACGGGTGAAAACCGGAAACCGGTGGAACTGACCTTTTAAACCGCAAACCGGTACACAAGAGAGGCAAACCACCGGTATCATAGAAACCCTGTTCGGGTTTGAACGATAGAGTTTCCATTCAAGCACCACGATTTTTTTGCCCGCAAATGGTTCTTCAGGCTTTTCAAAAAAGGCTTATTATTATCTCAAGAAAACGATTTTCCGGAAACATTGGCAGATTTTACCAATTCGGTTATGACATTGATACCAAATGATTATTCCGGTTTATTGCATATATGTTCATCGCCCGATAATGCTTGACCGGCTTTTATTTCTTCGTCCATTCAATCAATTTCATGTAAACAATTTTATAAAAACTATGTGCACGGGCAAACTGTTCATCAATTAAAAGCAAAAATTATTTTTTGGATATTTTCTTTTGTAGGCTAGATCTTACAATATGTCGGCGGTTATATTTGGATGACAGTGAAATGAATTGGATACTCAAAGTAAAATGGATATTCAAAGTGAAATAAAATTTTGGGTGCAAGGTCAGTTACTTCCCATGCCCCGCGGAACCAGAAAAAAGTTGGCAGATTTTTTAGAGATAACCCCGACCCAATTAACGCGCTTGTTGAACACTGAGACTGGGAAAGAACCCCGCTCAATGCAGGCAGATGAGTTTTTGAAAATAACCGAGTTTTTTGGTAAATGGCCAGACAATTTAACGTCGCCGATTTTGCCCGATTGCAGGAAACAGCATTTGATAACCATGTTTGACTCTGTTTCGCGCGAATGGCAGCAAGCGATAGTTGCAATGGTTGAATTGTTAGTCCAGAGCTCAAAAAAGCCGAAGAAATAACGATTTCCGCCTCGTTCATTCTGCGATCGTTTTTTACAGAAAAGTGCCAAAGCGAGCCGAGATATTTTATTTATTTTGCGCCGGTTTTTGCGCGCAAAAGCGTTAAGATTGCAGCTCTTACGTCTGGAGAAGCCCGTGAAAAAAGCTCGAGAAATTCTTCTTCTTCGGCAGAAATATCAAAGCCGTGCAAAACATAAGACACACTTGTTCCGACTTCTGCGTATACTTTTGCAAGCGTTTCCGCACTTGGGTTTTTCCTGTCTTTCATGATTGTAAAAACATAGCCCTCACCTCTGCCGATGGCGATAGAAATCGCTCGCATCGACTTGCCGCTCTCTTCGATTTTTTGTGCCAGCCGCACAAGCCAATCATCATAAATTTGTGGTTGTGACAAAATTTCCTCCTACAGATGAATAACAGAGTGTCAGCAAGGGCTGTGCTCTACACCCATTTTTAACCTGCCCAGTAGCCTACCTTTTTATCAACATGTCGCAACGCTTGACGTGGTAAAATTGCGAATATCTCGCCTATCCATTTCAACTTAACGCCTTCTATCAATGTGGCATTCCACGAAATAAGATTGACGCCATCTGCACCGCGCATAATCGTTTTAATGAAACGGCGACCATCACTTGTTTGAACAACAGCTTCTTCACCATAAAAAGCTTCAAGCGGCTTCGTCTGGTTTCGATATACGATGATGATATGGCCTTCCCGATAAACCGGTAACATCAAATCCCCACGAACCCGAAAAGCCACCATATCAGCAGGCATTGAAAATGGAACTGCGACGACACCTAACCCGTCGGGTGGCATCTCTCCTATATCCGGTTTAATTTTTGCCCCTGCTCCGACATATCCCATCAAAGGAACATAGCTTTTTGAAGGGATTTGCGTGTTTCCGGTAATCTCCCTTTTTCCGGTGATAGCATTATAAATTTCAGTTATTTTATCGCGGTGCTCGCCACGTGGGTCTGCTCCTGAAAACCAACGACTGATACATGCTTGCGTCACTGAAAGCTTTTCTGCGAGGTCCTTTTGCCTCCAGCCGGTTGCTTCCATAATAAAATTCAATTTTTCGTCGATTTGTCTTTTATAGCGATTGGTTACAGCATCTTTTCTTCCGCTTAATAACCAATCTATTGTAACATTAAACCGGCTTGCATAGAGTTCTAACATTTCGCGGCCAATCCCGCGGTTGCCATTTTCGTGACCGATATAAGTCCGGTAATTTATCCCCAAAGCAATGGTTGCATTTTTAGCCGAGGAAAAACCGGCGGCTTTTCTCGCTGCTTTTAGCCTATTGCCGATTTCTTTATTCTTATCTTCTTTCATTCCCCACTCCCACATTAAAATTTATAGATAGACAGCCTCTAAAGCCCTTCGCCTGCCAAGGCTATATAATGCACTGAAAGAACGTGTTGATGTGGAAAAACCAGTTCTATCGCCGGATTTAATTGCGCAAGCACCAGCTCTTGTTCATTATGGCGAATAAAGCGCTTTATGAATACTGTTGGAAAACTATCCTCTTCCCTCATCATTATCTTCGCAACGACATAATCGCCCTTTTTTATTCTTCGCACTGTGTCGATATAAACAATTTCGCCATCTTCATAGCGTGGGGACATTGTGTCGCCTGCGACCTCCACGCCATAAGCGTTTTCCACATTCAATAAGCAGGGCGGGCACGGCACTTCAAACAACTTTTTAACGTCAAAAGAAAACTCGCCGTTTATTCCTGCCACAGCTTGCCCATAAACCGGAATGAGCTTTATTGCTGGTCTGTCAGATATCTGCCGGCTATCGTATTCACCCGCATTTTTATCCCCAAGTAGAAGCCATTCTAGCGAGACATTTGTAGCTTTTGCTATAGCTTCCAACTTATCACGGTGGGGTGACGTACCGTGTTCCCAAGCAGAAACAGCAGCCTTTGTTACATGAACAAGAGAGGCAAGCTTATCTTGCGTAAGGTGAGCTTTTTTCCTCGCTTCAAAAATGCGGGTTTTGAGGCTCATGATAATCCCTTTTTTAGCCCAGAATATTCGGGTTCAAAATATCATAAAAAAGAAAAACATCAGGATTTTTTATTAAATAAAGAAAAACCGGTTGTATCAATCAATAGCAAAAATAATATTAAATGTAATTATCTGATAAATCCGGTACTCCCTTCGGGCGTAACGAGGTAATAGGTGATTAAGATACCGCCAGAACATATAATAAACCTATGATAAAAGTCGGGAGACTATATATCCTTCGTTCATTTTTGATGCCGGTTCTGTTTGGCTTTATCAGTGAACCTATTGTGTGACGAAACAATACAATCTCTTTAGAAAAGTCTATTCAACGATATTTTTTCTCATCCACATAGAAAACGAGAGGCGCTCCCCGTTAATGTTTGTCCGGTCTGGTGGCGCAATCGGAACCGATAAAGAGAATTTCTTCACGGCTCATAGTGATTGGCGGGTCGTTTTCGTGCTCCACTTCCACATCTGCCGTGCTCATAAAAAGGGCAAACCGCAAAGGCTCGAATGTCTCATCCGTCATCGGGCTTGAACGATAAAGTTTCCAAGCCAGTGCCACAACTTTTTCTGCCCGCGAATGGTGCTCCAAACTTTTCAAAAAAGGCTTTATATCGCCCCACGAGAAGTGTTCTTTTTCCTGTTGTTTTTTTCCTGCATTGTCGGCTTGGTTAACCGGTTTTTTTTGATGTAGCCCTTCGGATTTTTGGCTATCCAAAGTTTTACTTGTTACATTGGCAGATTTACTTTGCTCTTGATCTATTTCTGCACGGCCTGTTTTTTTGCAAGAAAAGTCAGTTTTACCGAATGGCGGTTGTATTTCTTCGTCAACGCTTGAACCATTCTCCGGCGAGCCTTTTTGGTCATCAGCGTGGCGAAGGAATCCGGTTTGCGGCTTTAAAGTTTTTCTATGATTTTTAGGCTTTTTCATTCCGCCCGCCCCTCGCCTGTTTTGACAGAAAAACAATAAGCTTCAACACGTTTAACGGGAGAAGTGTAAAAAAATGACATAAATAATGTCAACACTTTTCATGTTGACCGATGTTGAGTTTAAGATAATAGCGAATCGTTTGACGGTTAAGACCTGATTGTTTTGATGGTTGTTTTTTAAGATTTATATTTTTTAAAAAAACGGAATGGTTGTCGTGAAACATCAAAGTTGAACCGGACAATCAATTGGAATAACTGAAAAACACCGCCGAAATTTCCTTCGAAATAAGGGATTTTTTAAATGAATTTTACTTCCTATTGGAACAACAAGCCAATCAGAACAACAAAAAAGTCTTATAGGCTCTGTTGCTTGGGCGATTGACCAAATATGAATAGCCCGTGGAGAGAAGTGAAAAATAGCGGGGACAAAGCATTTTTGAATACAAAATTTCGGTTCATCAGATGACAGAGGCTCGGGCATCAACACGGTTAGTGTTCAAGCAACCGGTGTTTGAAAGATCAGGAGACAAAGAATAAAGCGTCAATGCCTTTTTTTATAACGTGATCAAGCAACAGCAATTCAGGCATCAGCAATACAAGCGTTAAAATATTCAGCTTCCGATGAGCGGCCTTACCAATCAGACATTGGCAAATAAGGCATCAACAAATCCAATCCGGTGTCAGGAAATCCGGCAACGGAAACTTTTGTTCGAGCTAATCAGGAGCAATAAATCATGCATCAAGAAACGCGGCACTGGAAAATCAGATATTGAAAAAACAGACCGGGGAATCTGCCAATGGAAAGGTGTGTTTGAAATAAGCATAGAGTGATCATTAGCGCATCAAGAAACGCGGCGTGAAACACTTAATCCTGCCAAAAATTCCGCTTCATCAGATCAGCCCGTCAATTATTACACAGTCAAATCGGATGCGAGAAAATTGTTGATCCTGGATATTCTGCTTTGATGACATTTCTTCGACTATCCGGCTATAAGACCGGCTTGAACTGATATAAGCAATTGACATACCGATGCTGATAAAAACAATTTTCTGCCAATTTTTTAGCGCGTGAAACGACCGATATAGCGACCAAGAATGGTTATTTCGCTTAAATTCAGAATGCGCGGTTTGTGGTGGGGATTATCCGATATCACCTCGACCTCGATTTCATCTGCACCGGGACGGGAGACAATTTCCAGCCGCTTGATGATAACCCCGCCAAGCTCATCAGCCAGTGCATAAATTCCCGGAGGCGATGGAACACGGTGCGATATATCGATAAACACCGCATCGCCATCATTAATGGTGGGCGACATGCTGTCCCCATAAGCGGGAAGAACTGCAACATTGGACGCTACAACATTGAGTTTCGATAACAGGTTTTCCGGCAAACGCCAATAATCCTTTATCACCTCTGTCGAAACCGTAACAGCATTATTCACGCCGTTCACAATCATAATTTCCCCGCCCGCTCCCATACCGGCTTTGACATCTATGACCGGAATTTCACCATCCTTCAATTGTAATCTTGTCCTGATTTCAGTGTCTATCTTGTCGGGAATATCAGGATCAAAACTTGACACAATTTTGCGCCGCCCACCATTTTCCCCTGTCAATAAATAGGATGCGCTGACATCGAATTTACGGCCATAAATGGTGGCTTCTTCAGGCCCGAATTCATTCTGCCCGTTTTCGTGCGCCCGATAGGTCGAATGGCTCACGCCAATTGCATCCGCAGCTTTCGTTGCAGATGAAAAGCCCGCTTTCAGCCGTGCTTCGCGCAATCTTTGTCCCATCGTGTTCATAACACACATTATGTCAGAATAATAAACATAAATCATGTTGACAATTTGCTATAAATGATGTTGTTATACAACCAATCACTCTTTTTACGAGTATTATAACATGTTTGGTGTTTAAAAGAGTGGCAAAAATGAGGAAGGTGCGACATGCGCTTTCCTGCAAGGTTTATTAGACGGCGTATTTGCCATGTTTCGGGGTGGAACAAATGGACAAATCAGATATTGGCGTGTTGTCAGATATTGGCGTGTCACGATCATTAGACACTTATGTTTTGCATGAAAAACAGCCGGTGAACTGCTTTAACCGCAAGCCCGCACTGTTGACTTGGCCTTTAGAAGCTTCAACCCAAAAAGCAGCAGCAGATAATGAAGCTCCATGGGGAAATGTTTTTAAAAGTGCACAGGTCTTGAAATACCACTTTTGCGCTGCGCCTTCTTCCGGCAGTTTCCAAAACCTGTTTGAAAATGCTGGTGGAAGCGCCCGTTGCGGGCAGAAGGTGCTTGCGCCCCTTTCATTATCCCGAACGTTTTTATGCAGCTCGTCTTCTTTAGCCCGATCTTTTTTTAAGAAAAGCAAATTATACTTATTCGGCTTTGGCTCTCTCGGAAGCACTATCATCCGGCGAGCCTGCACCTTCTGCGGAAGCCTTTCTGGCATTGGTATTTTCGAGTGTCACATCATATTTCTGCGGCTCGGCAAGGAAATTTTCCGGTTTGCCGACAGCGATCATACATTTGGCAAAAAGCGGCAGAACATCCTTGCTATCAATCGTATTTTCAGAAGCACCGGCAATAATACTGAACAAACGGAATGCGACTTCTTCCGGTGTGGCTG
>CAMLLT010000079.1 GCA_946480935.1 uncultured Bartonella sp.
AAAAATCAATTCTATCTGTGTTTATTGTGGTTCTTCATCGGGCAACAATCCCGATTATGTCCAATCGGCTAACCGGCTCGGCCAGTTGCTGGCTCAAGCCGGCATTACGCTTGTTTATGGTGGAGGAACGAGCGGCATTATGGGCACAATTGCGCGGGCTGTGAAAAGCAATGGTGGAAAAGTCGTAGGAATCATTCCGGATTTTCTTATTAAGAAAGAAGCGCGGAATAAAAATGATGATCTCTTTGACGAATTCATTGTGACCGAAACAATGCACCAGCGCAAACAACTGATGTTCGATCGCTCGGATGCTTTTCTCGCGCTACCCGGCGGCATTGGAACACTGGAAGAAATTGTCGAGATCATGACATGGGCACAACTTGGGCGGCATACAAAGCCGATAGCATTTGCCAACATAGACGGCTTTTATAACCCGATGATTGCACTTCTCGACCATATGGCAAGACAAGGCTTCATCCACTCCGACCACAGGTTGAAACCGCTTGTTATTGACGACATTGAAAAAATTGTCACCGCCATTTCAAGGAATCAGGAATCCCACCCATTATAAGGCGTTAAAAATTTTTTGATGCCCTTCGATCAAGGCTAAAGTTAAACGCCTTCCCATAGTCGGAATGTGTCGGTTCTTTATGGTCGAAATATCTTTTATTTTTGCGGATGTTTTTTAAGTTCGATAATCGTTTCTTTTGTTTGTCTATGTTTCATCGTCGAAAGGCTGGCAGCGGTGTAAATAACGAGACCGAGCCAGATCAGTGAGAAGGCAAAAAGTTGCACTGTCGAAAATGGTTCGTGAAAAACAAAAATGGCTATTAAAAAAAGAAATGTCGGGGTCATGTATTGCATCAGCCCCAAGGTCGTCAAATTCAGCATCTTGGCACCGACTGCAAACAGGATAAACGGAATTGCAGTAAAGGGACCAGCCAATATGAGCAGCCCCACATCTTTCCATGTACCGTGGAAAAAATAATCCTGGCCCGTTGCAATAAAATAGCCCCACCCGATGAGCGCCGGAATAGTCATAATCAATGTTTCGAGTGAGAACCCTTCTGTCGGTCCAATGGGCAAGGATTTTCTGAAAAAAGCATAAAACCCGAAAGTCAGCGGTAACAAGATTGCAATCCACGGCAGACCACCGGCATTGATCGTTAAAATGAGAACAGCAACAACCGCCAGTATTATGGAACACCATTGCCAGCGGTTAAGTCTCTCGCGTAAAAAAATGAGGCCCAACAGGACATTGACCAGCGGATTTATATAATAACCGAGCGCAGCATCAACAGCGTGGTTATTGGCAATTGCCCAAATGTAGATGCTCCAATTGGCGGTAATTAACGCCGATGTGAGACAGGCCATAGCCAACATTTTCGGCTGCTTTAATGCAGCCCAAAGTGCCCGGCTGTGCCCGATCACAATAATGATACCAAGACCAATAGGAAGTGACCACAAAACGCGGTGAACAACAACTTCCATGACCGGAATATGGGCAACCGCTTTCATATAAAGGGGAAAGATGCCCCAAATGACATAGGCACCCAGTGCCGCTAAAAAACCTGAAATATTGGCAGGAAATATTTTAGTCTCTTTTGAAACAGGTTTTTTCATGAACATTTGTCAAACGATCCCGCTCTTTTAGAATCTCGTCAAAATCAGGAAGTAGTACCTTTTACAATAAAAAGTCCAGTACGCGTTCTGCCGTTACGGCTTTTTTCCTCGTACCACTCGGCGGCATAGATATCATCAATGGAAACTTTTTTCTTCTTTAACTGCTCTTCGAGCCAAGCTTCATCTTTCCCTATTTCATCGAGACTGCCATCAACAATGCTACCATTCTTGACGACAAGCGTTGCGTTTTTGCCTTCTTCCTTGCGGATAACCGAAAGACTTCCATTTGATTCAAGACGCGCAAAGGCAACTTCATGAAGTGCGCAACCCTTGATTCTGAGCATGGTTGCAAAGTCGTTCACATCAATATTGAGCCGCTTGATTTCATCCATCTGGAATTTTCCGTCAAGCACCAATGCAACATCGCCGCCTGCTACAAGATTATGAAAAAACACAGAATGTCGACGGAGATAATTCAATCCGATAACCAGTAATTGCCATATAATCAGAACAATCAATAACTGGATAACTGTGATTTTCGGATTATAGATGACGCCGCCGATAATACCGCCCATAACAAAATTGCTGATTAAATCTGTCGGGGTCATTTGACTGAGACTTCCCCGACCGCTTGTTCGAAGCACCAGCAAAAAAACTGCAAGTCCTATAAAAAGCTTGAGTGCCACATAGCCATAACCAAAAAGGTAATCCATTCGTGAGACCTTCTTTATCATTGCCAGTGGCGAATTCTGGCGGGATTAATGTTTGATTTCCCAATGTGTCACGCGTTCGCCTGTTTGCGGATTTTTCTCGTCCCTCAGCGATATATTTTTGTTTCCAAGCTCGTCTCTGATACGATCTGCCTCAGCCCAATTTTTCTCTTTGATAAACGACAAGCGTTTGGCAATTTGGCTCTCGACATACTCGCTATCAATGCCGCTTTTCTTATTAAATAGCGGGCAATTGTCTTCATCCAACCAGTCGTTATGCAACAATCCCATCAACTCCATACCGGACTTGAGTGCTCTAACATTCTCCGATTTATAATATTGGCGCAGATGGGTAATAGCGCTCCAGCAATTGAGATCCTCGCCTAAAGCCTCGACAAGTTCGTCGGCAGGATGTGCCGGAGTTGAAGAACGAACGTTTTTTTGACGTAACAGTTCATACCAGCGATAGAGTTCGGTACTTGAGTCCGCAAGGCGCTGAGCTGTCCAGTTTAACGGTTCACGATAATGCGTTTGCAACATGGAAAGACGCGCACTTACCCCCACCCATTGATGACGCATCGTTTCATCAATATCGGAAGATAGTTCCGCAAGTTCGGTCTCCAACACATCATGAATGGTAATAAAATTGCCCAGACTTTTGGACATTTTCTGCCCTTCAACCTGTAGAAAACCGTTATGCATCCACAAATTTGCCATACGCTCTGTTCCAAAGGCCGAACAGCTTTGAGCAATCTCGTTTTCATGATGGGGAAAAACCAGATCGATTCCACCACCATGAATATCGAAAACATTATTGGCAGGATTATCGCATGTGAGACCACCCCCAAAGGGTACCAACAATTTCGCCATAGACATTGCGGAACATTCAATGTGCCAGCCAGGACGCCCTTTGGCTTTAATTCCCGCAGGAGAAGGCCAACCCGGTTCCCCCTCTTTCGAGGGTTTCCACAAAACGAAATCCATTTCGTCACGCTTATAGGCTGCAACATCGACACGGGCTCCAGCCATCATTTCATCAAGCGAGCGACGCGCCAAAGCTCCATAACGGGGATGATCTCCCATACTGGAAACAGAAAACAACACATGATCTTCTGCAACATAAGCGTGACCACGTTCGATCAACCGTTCGATCATTGCGCGCATATTATCAAGATTATCTGTCGCACGTGGCTGCGTTGTAGGCGTCAAGCAACCGAGAGCTGCAACATCTTCCTGAAACTGCTTGTTGGTTTTTTCTGTCAAAATGCGGATAGAATCGTTTAACGGCAGTTCCGGATAATCGCGGGCAGCACGTGCATTGATTTTGTCATCCACATCCGTAATGTTGCGAGCATAGATAACATGTTCATTTCCATAGACATGACGTAATAACCTGAACAAAACGTCAAAGACCACGACCGGACGCGCATTGCCGATATGGGCATAGTCATAAACTGTAGGGCCGCAAACATAAAGACGCACTTTATTGGCGTCTATCGGATGAAAATCCTCTTTTGTTCTCGTCAACGTGTTATAAAAATGCAAATTGGTCATCAATCGTCTTTCATCTGTCAGGTAAGGCCAAAACTTTGGCAAGCTATTCAAAAACAGTTAAGGCATTTACCCTAATTATCCTTAAATATTCCAGTGAAGCATTTAGAAAAGATCAAACTGGTCTTTATTCTTTGGACTTTTCCCCCGTTTTTGATCCTTATTGTTTTGCTGTTGAGCTTTGTCGCCGGAATCTTCGACAGGATTTATCCTTTCTTTCACATCGCTCCTTGAATAAGCAGCATTATTGATTTTATCGGACACAGGATAAACATGAAGGTGTTCGGCTGGTGTATTTTTTAAAATATCCATAACATCGGCAGGGCGAAAATTCCGGCAATCAAGCCATCTATCAATGTCTTCCCGCCGGACAATGACAGGCATACGGTGGTGGATTTCTGCAAGCGGCGATTTTGCCTCGGTTGTCAAAATAGCAGCAGTGTCGATTTGCGAGCCTTCGCTACCATTCCATGTTTCCATGAGGCCAGCGAAACCGATTATAGAGTGATCGTCAAGTGCAGCATGATAAGGCTGTGATCTGCCGCGAGATTGTTTTTTCCATTCATAAAAACCTGTTGCCGGAATAATGACACGGTGATGACGAAGCGCATTGGTAAAGGACTTTTTCACCGCTACTGTTTCTGATCGTATATTGAATGTTAGTGGCCATTGATCAGGATTTTTCGTCCACCCCGGAATGAACCCCCAGCGTACAAGTAAGGCATCATGTTTGGGTTTGTTCGACAAAGCATCGCGATAGGCTTCCGGTGCCTTGATAACCAAAATCGGTTGTGTGGGCGAAATATTATAGCGTTTCGGGAAATCTTCTTCTATCCAAGCATCAAATGCATTGGCAACCTCGTTTTTTGAGGCATCAAGCTCATATCGCCCACACATAGCTACCCTTCTTAATTCAACAATTTAAGTTTTTGCGATCAAAAACCGGCTTTTCCAAACGGAAAATAACAATTGCTGTCGCCTGAATATTCTTACCGTCACCGGAAAATATGTATCGTAACAACAAAAGGCCAATCTTTCTTCGCGGGATAAGTCAGGAAATTTATAACCACCATAGCCGGTCGAGCTACCAAAAACAAAATATATGCTGAAGAACTTGATCGACAAAAACTCCGGCCATCAAAATCTCCGGTTACGTTTTGGCATTGCTTATAAGCTTCAAAAAGACCTATAGAAATATCCTTATCACGATAGCTTTTTGTCTTAATAACAAAATGAGTCCGAAAACATGGCCAAGTATTTGAAAACTCTTGTCATTATGGCTTTTCTTTTTGCTGTGGCGCCGGCCGATGCCGAGCCGGTTCCCCAATATGATGCCAAAATGTTGCGGCTTGCCGAAATACTTGGTTCACTCCATTACCTGCGCAATCTATGCGGGGAGAAGACATCCCTGTGGCGTGACAAGATGGAAGAGCTGATCAAAGCGGAAAATCCGACTCCAACGCGTCGTGCACGGCTTTACGCAAGCTTTAACGATGCCTATCGAGCTTTCTCGGATAATTATCATACATGCACAAAAGCAGCTGTTGATGCTGATCGCCGTTATATCAAGGAAGGAACAGCCCTTTCACATGAACTTTTGAACCGTTATGGCAATTAACCCTTTTTGACTATTAAGACTGACAGGCGGTGAAATTGTGCTAATGTATTTCACTGAACAGCATTGATAGAACGAGTTCACTGATGAGCCAAACGAATACTGATCTTTCGGCCATTATCGCTGAAGAGCAAAAACACGCAGCCCATGAGTTTCAATCGGAAGCATGGGTTGGCGGTATTTCCAATGGTATAGAGCCGGAAATTCTGGCCGAGGCGGCCTTTGATACCGCGCTTAAATATTTATTACAGGCGCGTAACGAAAAACAGGTACTCAACTTTCTATCCCATATGCGCGATAAAGTCGTAATGGGTGAACTTAGCGATCATAAAACGATTCAATAAAGGATTTTATTTCATTGAAATCATTCGGTTTTTGTTTGCTCCTGGGGGCTTTGACACTCGCTTCGCCAGTGGCCCATTCTGTTAGCGTTGCTTCAACAGATATGACCAATGACGATATAAAAGTGCACACCGATGTCCCGAAAGTAGATGACGCTGCAAATCCTATTCCATTACCGGAAGCGAAGAAAAGTAAAACCTCGAACAGCGATGATACGCCGCCAAAAGTTGAATACGATATCGAAAAACTGCCTGCACCAGTCAAATTGATGCGGCAAAAAATTATTGATGCGGCAAAAAGCGGTGATGTCAACAATCTGAAACCGTTACTGGGCACAAGTAGCGACCCGACGCAACTTTCCGTTTCCGATAATGTCAAAGATCCGATTGCTTATATCAAACAGCTTTCCGGTGATGGTGATGGCCTTGAAACCATGGCTATCATGATTGACCTTCTCAATTCCGGTTATGTGCATCTCGACGACGAAGACGACGAGGAAATTTACGTCTGGCCCTATTTCGTTGCCATGCCGATTGATAATCTTTCAAAACAACAACTTGTCGAGCTATTCCAGATTATGACGGCCGGTGATCTTGAACAAATGAAAGAAATCGGCACATATTCCTTTTTCCGAATTGGTATTACACCCGACGGTAAATGGCGGTTTTTTATCACCGGCGACTAATCATTTTCTTCAGGCAACCGAATAGCAATTATCTTATAGCGGGTATGCCAACTTTATAAGCTTCACCATTCCATGTAGTGGCAAGAACGGTTTAACCTTTTCGGTCGATTATCTTTAAAAGTTCGGGAAGATTGGCAAACTTGTCGACTTTGAAATAGCGGGCATTGTCATCCGGTTCCTCTGCCATTTCATGAACCCAGGTAATATCATAAGGTATGTAGACTGCATAAGCACCTGCTTCGAGAGCCGGCAGAATATCCGATTTCAACGAATTACCGACCATTACAAATTCGTTTCCATCCACTCTGTTACGTTTGAGCAGTTCTTCATAAACATTTTTGTCTTTATGGCTGACAATTTCTATGGCATCAAAATAGCTTTTTAACCCCGATTTTTCGATCTTTCGACGTTGCTCGACGAGGTCGCCTTTGCTTATCAGCAACAAACGGTAATTTTTATGGAGTGCTTCAAGCCCTTCGACGACACCGTCAATCAAATTTACCGGTTTATCCATCAAGAATTGGCCAAGCGAAATGATCTCTCTCATCTTTGAAGACGGGATAGCCTCGTTATAAAACTGGCTCGCTGTTTCGATCATTGAAAGTGTGAATGATTTGAAACCGTAGCCGTAAAGGCCAAGGTTACATGCAATTGTCGAAAAAAGAGTGTTTTCAATTATTTCTTTATCGGCACAACTCCCGAGAAGCTGAACAAAATATTGTTCAGCCTCCCGAAATGTTTTCTCGTTATGCCAAAGCGTATCGTCGGCATCAAGGCCGAGAGTTTTGATACCCATTCTGCATAATCAGTTCGTGTGGTGCAGGCATTCCAGAAATTCGATCGGCTCGCCGGTCGATGGTGTAACAATTTCACCCTGCCACATAACAGTTTTCCCACGAATGATCGTGCCAACAGGCCACCCCTTGACCTTCTTGCCGTCATAAGGTGTCCAACTGGCCTTGGAACCGATTTGTTCGTTGCGGATAATTTCTTCACGTTTCAAATCGACGATTGTGAGATCAGCATCATAGCCGGCGGCAATGCGCCCCTTGCGGCTGATACCGAAAACACGATTGGGGCCATGGGAGGTAAGATCGACAAAACGTTCCAGCGAAAGCCTGCCTGCGTTAACATGGTCAAGCATAATGGCTGCTGTGGTCTGGACACCGGTCATGCCGGAAGGAGAAGCCGGATAGGTTTTGTGCTTCTCTTCCAATGTATGTGGTGCATGGTCGGAACCGAGAACGTCGATAATGCCTTGTCTAACGCCATACCATATGCCGGCACGATGGCGGCTTTCACGGATTGGCGGGTTCATCTGGATGAGTGTACCAAGGCGGGCATAATCATCTGCCGTCAAAGTCAAATGATGTTGCGTTGCTTCCAGAGTAGCAACATCCTTATGGTCTTTGAGAAACTCGATTTCTTCGGCTGTTGAAACATGAAGAACGTGAATGCGTGCACCGGTTTTATGAGCAATTTTCACGAGTCTTTTGGTGCAATGAAGTGCTGCTTCCACGTCGCGCCAAACCGGATGGGATGTCGGGTCGCCTTCGACACGCAAATGTTTGCGTTCATTAAGGCGTGCTTCATCTTCTGAGTGAAATGCCGCACGACGGCGGGTGTGTTTCAGGATTTCGGTGACGCCTTCATCATCGGCAACCAGCAGATTACCGGTTGATGACCCCATGAATACCTTGATACCGGCAGCACCGGGTAAACGTTCGAGCTCACCCACATCGCGGGCATTTTCATGTGTTCCGCCTACCCAGAAAGCAAAGTCGCAATGCATCCGGTGGTAGCCGCGTTTCACTTTGTCGGCAAGGGCAGCCTCGCTTGTTGTCAATGGATTGGTATTCGGCATTTCAAAGACTGCTGTCACTCCGCCCAATACGGCAGAACGTGAACCGGTTTCAAGATCTTCTTTATATTCGCCACCGGGTTCGCGAAAATGCACCTGACTATCAATCATTCCGGGCAGAATATGAAGTCCCGTGCAATCAACTGTTTCACCAGCCGAACAAGCCGACAAATCGCCTATTTCAGCGATGCGTCCATCAACAACGCCAATGTCCCTTTGACCGATCCCGTCATGATTGACTACTGTTCCGCCTTTAAAAATCTTATCAAATGTTCTCGACATTACTTTTGCTCCTTGCAGCCCATAACTATACCGATTACGTAAATGCGAGAAGAAAGGCAAGGAAAATGGTCGAAAGTCACTGCTCGCTCACCCTCGAAAACCGTCGTGTATTGACAATTACAGGCGAAGATAGAACGCATTTTCTGGAACGGTTGATCACCACCGATGTTGAAAAAATAGGTGTCGGAGAGATGTTGCCCGGTGCGCTGCTTTCGCCGCAGGGGAAGGTGATTTTCGATTTTTTGATCGGCCGTATTGACGACGGTTTTATCATTGATATTTCGGACGATCTTGCCGACAGTTTCAAAAAACGCCTGAACCTTTATCGCTTGCGGTCGAAAGTCGAAATTAGTGAGTCTCCTGAATCGGTTATAGGGATTTCTTGGCAAAATGATTCACTTATTTCAGAAAGTGATTCAAGTTTTGCTGATAAACGGTTTCCAACACAAGAAAAAGTCACCCGCTTTTACGGGAAAAACATGACCGCCCTCCCCTTTTCGCAAAGCTCCTCCGATCGGTGGGATCTTCTGCGCATAAAATATGGAATTGCCGAAAGCGGAAAAGATTTTAAACTTGGCGATGTCTTCCCGCACGACATCAATTTTGATCAAACCGGTGCTATTTCCTATAAAAAAGGATGTTATATCGGTCAGGAAGTGGTTTCCCGTATGCACCATAGAGGCACTATCCGCCGCAGGATGTTGGTCGTCGAAGGTGAAGACAATCTACCCGCCACCGGCTCTATCGAATGTGAGGGGAAAACCGTTGGCAATCTTGGTACAGTCATCGGCAAACATGCTTCGGCAATTGTTCGGATTGACAAGGTAAAGACCGGCATTGACAAAAACATTCCTTTTTTCGTGGAAAATGTGCCGGTCACTCTGACAATTGCACCCAATATGAATTACGGTTTTCCGGAAGATGTCTCGGAAGGTGAATAAATGGCTGATGCCGAAATAACAAGGACAGGAGAAGCACGTGCCTGGCAACGTATGTTGTCAGGACGTCGGCTTGACCTCATAAATCCCTCTCCTCTCGATGTCGAAATTACCGACATTGCTCACGGTCTTGCGCGTGTTGCCCGCTGGAATGGTCAGACAAAAGGCGAATATGCCTATTCGGTTGCCCAACATTCTTTACTGGTCGAGAAACTCTACCGTCGCTTGTTTCCTGATGCCACGGCTGATGAAAAACAACTCGCCCTTCTCCATGATGCACCCGAATATGTTATTGGCGATATGATTTCTCCCTTCAAGGCCGTGATGGGCGGAAGTTACGAAATGATCGAAAAAAGGCTTGAAGATGCAATCCGAATCCGCTTCGGTCTTCCGACCGAACTTCGGGTAAAAATTGTAAAACAATTGAAACAAGCCGATCGTATAGCAGCCTATTTTGAAGCAAGCACTCTTGCCGGTTTCAGCAAAGCAGAAGCAATCCGTTATTTTGGCGAACCGGAAACGATA
>CAMLLT010000080.1 GCA_946480935.1 uncultured Bartonella sp.
ATTCAACAGAAATCTATCTATTCGTCGGGATTGTTTACTTCGTGCTCTGTATGACATTGAGTTTTTTTGCTGAACGCATCAACAAACACTGTTCAAAAGAAAGACAGTTTGTCTGAACGGCATTGCAGATTAAGTTTGTATTTCGATTCTGCTGCAATAATTTTAGAAAAACAACTGAGATCCATTTAACTATTTTCAAACACTGTCCGAAAATATAGGCATGGCAATGTCGTTGGGACAAAAGACAATTGAAATGGCGCGGCACTATTCACGGTCTGCTGACAAAAGTCGAAAAATGGAGAATGTTGTCAAAATTTTCGACAAGGAAGTGAACAGAAGGAAAACAAAAAATGTCTACCCTTCTTAAAAAAGTGTCTACCCTTTGTTATCGGAAAATTTCCGGCCTGGAAAAACACTTATAAATCAGAGGTCTAAATGGTGGGTGATACAGGGATCGAACCTGTGACCCGCTGATTAAGAGTCAGCTGCTCTACCAACTGAGCTAATCACCCATGCGGCGTTGTCAATCAACGATAGCGGTTCTATAGCGTTCCTAAGGATTGATGTCCATAGAAAATTTTCGTTTTTTTTGCCATTTCATTCATTGTTGAAGCAGGAAGCATAAAGATTGCGAAAATATCTTGATCTTCATGCGAAATAGCCTCATTATACCACTTTCATTAACGCGCGTGACTTTGATTGTTACCGGTAAAGAGAGGACGATCGAGCGTAATGCCCGACCAAAATTCATCAGAAGACCCTTCTTGTAGTAGCGGGCGGTATAGGCCGTTTCGGGGATTTTTTCATTACCATTATGTTGATTTGGCGTTCTGGCGCGCTTTTAGAGCCGGAATAACAGTATCGATTGTGTTCGCCTTTTTGCGAATGGCGACTTCGAGGATTGAAAATGGTTAACTATATTTTTCCTCGACTTTTTTCCCTTGTTTGGCACTTTTCTCGGAATTGACGGATTATGGAATGGATAGCAAATCCCCACGCATGGATGGGGCTTGTAACACTTATTTTTCTGGAAATTGTACTAGGCATTGATAACCTTGTCTTTATCGCAATTTTGGCTACAAAATTGCCTCCTAAAGTAAGGAACCGTGCCCGTTTGACAGGTTTGAGCTGTGCATTGGTCATGCGCTTGATACTGCTGACGGCAATGGGTTGGGTAATGACACTTGACCAACCTCTTTTCACACTTGGTAATTTCAGTTTCAGCTGGCACAGCATCATCCTGATTATAGGCGGGGCTTTTCTTCTTGCGAAAGGAACACTCGAACTCCATGAAAGGTTGGAGGGTGACGTTCAGGAAAACTCGTCTTCGGTTGTTCATGCTGTGTTTTGGCAGGTTATTGTCCAAATTGTTGTGCTTGATGCAGTGTTTTCTCTGGATAGTATTATTACCGCAACTGGTATGATCCCCAAAGATCAGATGATGGTGATGTATCTTGCCGTCATTATCGCTATGGGCGTTATGATGTGGGGTTCCGGCCCCTTGATGGTATTTGTTAACCGCCATCCAACGGTTGTCATATTGTGTCTCGGATTTTTGATGATGATCGGGTTCAGCCTCATTGTTGAAGGCTTCGGTTTCCATATTCCGAAGGGCTATCTTTACGCTGCTATCGGCTTTTCCGTCCTCATCGAAGCGTTCAACCAGATCGGTCGGCATAACAGGGAGAAACTTATTTCGACCAATGATTTGCGTGAAAGGACAGCCGGTGCAGTGCTGCGTCTTCTGGGCGGTGGTAAAAAGGAGGGGAGTCTCGGTGAAACAGTTGATCTTATCGCTGAACAGGCTGCCGCCTCGGAAATATTCAGGCCGGAAGAAAAGCAGATGATTCGTGGTGTGCTTGATCTTGCTGACCGGCCGGTCCGGTCGATCATGTCCCCGCGAAACGAGATAGAATGGCTTGATCTTGATACTGATGAAGAGGAAATGCGCACCGAACTCGAACAATTCAAACACAGCCGTCTTGTGCTTGCCCGCGAGAAAGTTGACGAATTTGTCGGCGTAGCATTGACTAAAGATTTGCTGCTTGATCTCGCCGAAGGCAAGAATATCGATTGGCAGAAAGCCATGCGGCAGCCTCTTGTCGTTCACGAAAACACCAGTGTTCTTAGACTGATGGAAAAATTGCGTCGTTCACCAATTCAACTTGCCATAGTGGTCGATGAACACGGCTCATTTGAAGGTGTCGCAACCCCGACTGACATATTGGAAGCAATTGCGGGCGATTTTCCGGATGAAGATGACGAACCGGTTATTGCCGAACAGTTGAAAGATGGCAGCTTCATGGTTGAAGGTTATGCCGATATTCGCCGACTGAGCGGTTATCTGGACAAGGATTTGGTGGATGAGAACGATCGTTATACAACACTTGCCGGTTTCATGTTATGGCATTTCGGACATTTGCCGGTGACGGGAGAGAGTTTTGAAGCCGAGGGATTTAATTTCAAGGTAGTTGAAATGGACCGAAGGAATATAGCAAAAGTGTTGATATCGCCAGTAAAAAAGCAAGATCAATGATTTGGCATTAAAAAAACAGTCAGTTATTTATGAAAGACGCTTAACTTATTTACGAGAAATTGTAAGATAAAGAATAGTTCTCAATTGGAGGGAATTGAAAATGAAACCACTTTTGCAGATCATTGTTACGCCTACGCGCGCTGGTCGTGTCGGTAAAAAGCTGGGGGACTGGCTATGTTCATATGCGGACAGTCATTCGAACTTTGATACTGAATTGATCGATCTGGCAACAATCAATCTGCCATTATTCGATGAGCCGAAGCATCCGCGTCTTCATCAATATGAACATGCCCATACAAAAGAATGGAGCAAGCTCATCGCCAAGGGGGATTGTTATATTTTCGTTATTCCCGAATATGATCATCTGCCACCCTCATCTTTTGTCAATGCTGTGACTTATCTTGCAAATGAGTGGAGCTATAAAGCCGTATCATTTTTGAGCTATGGGGGCATTTCAGGGGGCTTGAGAGCTGTCGAAACGGCACGTTTGATGGTCAATGCCGTAAGAATGGTACCAATTCTTGAAACTTTGCCAATTCCCCAATATACCCAGTATATTGACGAGAACGGTAATTTCAAACCAAATTCGACCATTGAAGGTGGGGCACAGGCAGTTTTTGATGAATTGTTCAAAATGAATAACGGTTTGAAAAACATCCGCCCGAAATTTTGACATGTTTTAGCCTTCGGAAAAGGTGATGACTAAATTATTAGTCGTTCTTGAAGAGCAGGACGATGCGCGGGTCGCTTACAGCGTCCGCGCTGACATTGTTTTAGTGTCCGGCACATTGCAAAAAATGCAAAAATTATGTTCGGCACTGAAAAATATGGCGGGTTATTCGCCGCAAATATGGTTGCGGACATCCGATCCCCATTTGTTGACTTCCAGAGTGATGGAGCGGTGCGGCGCTCAAAGGATTGTTGTTTCAGCTTTGCCGGAAGAGCTTCCGGCTTTTGTGAAAACACTGGTAAATCAATGTAATGATTATCCTTTGGTGGCATTGATAGAAGCGGAAAATTCGCCAAATAATTCTTTGATCCCGATTATTGGCGCCTTGGGCTTTCGTGGTATTCTGCTTCAGCCACGTAATCTTGACCAGACAATTTTGAGCCAGATAAAGGTAGGAAATATAGGTCAGTTCATGACAAAATCCCGTGCCGCCAATTTAGAAGCGGGCGTTATAGGGATGATCGAGGCACCTGACATTCCACGGTTGCTACCTTATTCACCTGATTGGCTGGGATTTATCATTAAACACCCTGTCAAATCGGGCCAGTTTGGCGATAATGCAACCAATTTATTGATGCGCGCTCTTTTACCCGTAGACAGCGGGCAGGAACAACTTCCTGAAGGTTCGGGACTTGGTACGGATCGCATTATTATTGAAGATTTTATTTTGCCAATGGAAATTGGTGCCTATAAACGTGAATATGGGCATAAACAAAAAGTCCGGTTCAACATCAAGGCCGATGTCGAACGATTATCTTCCAATCCGGAAGATATGCGTCATATTTTTTCCTATGATCTTATTCTTGATGGCATCAAAAATCTTGTTTCGCTCGGTCATGTCGAACTTGTTGAAACATTGGCCGAACGTATTGCTGCGCTCATTCTTGCTTATCCGAGGGTTCAAAAAGTTATTGTCCGCGTAGATAAGCTCGAGTTGGGGCCTGCCGCCGTTGGTGTGGAAATCGAGCGACAAAAAAAGAAAGCTTGAATAACATCTTCTATTCAAGCTTCTTTGATTTTTATTTCGTATCCGGTTTTTTTGCCAGGTTATCGGCGAAATTTGCATTGCGCTGGCGATATTGGCTTATTTCGAAAGCGGCAACGAAGAATAGCGATATAACAAGCGGTATAATGAGGTAAAGCAGGCGGAATACAATGAGAGCCGAAATGACATCGGCCGGATTCATATTCGGCATACCGGCCATAAACAAAGCTTCCAGCACGCCGACACCGCCAGCAGGAGCATTCGATAAAAGCGTTACAGTAAATGACGCAAGAAACACACCCAAAACTGCAATAAAACCGGGGTTTCCTACATCGGGCAGGGTGGCATAAATAACGCCTGCTGCGCCAATCAATTCCAAAGGTCCAATAATCAATTGTTGAACGACAATACTGAAATGTGGATAGGAAATCTGGAATGACTTGCCGATTTTTAACGGGCGTAATTGCAAAAGGCTGCCCAAAATATAAAGCGCAACAAATGTCAGCATTCCTATGCCGATGGTAACGGCAAGCCATGAGGGAATACCTTCATGAACAAGCGTAATGAGATCCGGTCGTATCACGAGTACCAGTCCGGAAAGCAGGATTGTACCAAGAGCAAAGGTAAAGGAACAAAAAGCGACAAGAACGGCAATTTCCACACCACTCAAGCCCTTTTTGCTATAGGCACGATAACGCACTACAGCGCCTGAAAAAACCGATGCACCGATATTATGGGAAAGCGCATATGTTGTAAACGAGCAAATGGCAATATAATGAAGCGGTATTTTTTTGCCTAAATGTTGCAGCGCAATACGGTCGTAACCGGCAAGAGCAGCATAAGCAAGCAGTGCAAAAAATGCGGCAAGTACCCAGTGATGTGGGCTTAATGCGCCAAGCCTGCCAGTAATGTCACTAAATGAAATCGCCGATAATTTGTGGTAAAGAATATAGATGGACACCACCATTGCGATGATGCCGATAAGCGGCCAAATATATTTCTTCAGTTTCATACGTATTCACTCACATTTTCCGGCGTTTCCCCATTATTTAACGGGGAAGTTTTATCATCCGAACATGCCTGTTCATCCACTTCGGGATAACTCAAATGTTTTAACATACCTTTAGCGATTTCTTCGTCATCCGTCACTATCGTATTCGCCCCCATATCTTTTAGATAAGTGGTTTCCACTTCCGTGACAGCATGGGCAATAATATTGATCTGTTCATTTGACTTGCGAGCCTCGGCAACAATTTTAGCCGCATCAATTGCGCTTTTTGTCGATATGACCAGTTGACGGGCCTGCCCGATATTGGCTCGCTCAAGTATAGTCACATTGGCCGCATTGCCCAGAATTGCTTCATTTTTTTGATCTTCAGCGCTTTTGACAGCCTGCCCGTTATGATCAATGACAACGAAATCTGTGTGAGAGCGTTGGAGAGCACAGGCAATTTTTTCGCCGATATCGCCAAAGCCAACCAGAATTGTGTGGTTGGCTTTATCGGTTTTTCCTAGATCACGATCATCATCTGCATTGACATCTATAATCGTGGTTTCGCCATTTTCCGTCTCAAGACGGGAACGAATTTTTTCGGCGGCAAAACAGACAAGCGGATTTAAAAGAATGGAGAGGATAGCGCCCCCCACAATAAGATCACGCGCTTCGTCATTGATAATTCCCAACGAAGTACCGAGCCCTGCAAGAATAAAAGAAAATTCACCTATCTGGGCAAGGCCGGCACCAATTGTCAGCGCAGTTGCATAAGGCCGATGAAAGAGCCGGACGATCGCATAAGCAGCGAGAGATTTGCCGCCGATAATAATGATGAGTGTAACAATCAGAGGCAAAAAAGCGGTCAACAATTTGGAAGGATCAAAAAGCATTCCTACGGAAACGAAAAACAGAACGGCAAAAGCATCACGAAGCGGCAATGTTTCTTCTGTTGCTCTTTGGCTGAGTTCCGAACCACTCATAATCATTCCGGCAAAAAAAGCGCCCAATGCAATAGAGACGCCAAAAAGATGGGCTGAAAAAAATGCAACGCCAAGAGCAATTGCAAGAACACTTAAGCGAAAAAGTTCTCTCGAGCCGGATTGGGCAGAAATTTTCAAAAGCCAAGGGATAACACGTTGACCGACGATGACCATTAAAATGACGAATAGAACAACTTTGGCAATTGTCAGAAGAATTGTCCCGAAGAGTCCCAATTGCATAAATTGGGCAAGAGGATCGGCTTCACCGGTTATTTTTCCTCCCAATGAAGTTGACAGGGCAGGGATGAGCACCAAAGCCAGAACCATTGCCAAATCTTCGACAATAAGCCATCCAACAGCGATGCGTCCACGTTCTGTTTCAATGAGATTGCGTTCCTGCAACGAGCGCAAAAGCACAACTGTACTGGCTGTGGAAAGTGCAAGTCCAAAGACCAATCCGCCGCCAATTCCCCATCCCATGAGGAGACCGAAACACAGCCCCAATGCTGTGGCAACAGTCATTTGGACAATAGCGCCGGGGATAGCGATTGCTTTGACCGAAAGAAGATCTTTGAAAGAAAAATGCAGGCCGACACCGAACATCAACAGAATAATACCGATTTCGGCAAGCTGATTGATCAAAACCGAATCAACACGAAATCCACCGGTGTGAGGCCCCACAATGACACCTGCCAGAAGATAGCCGACGAGTGGCGAGATTCGTAGACGATTGGCGAGAACACCGAACAGAAATGCAAGGCACAATCCCACAACAATAGTTGTTACCAATGGTGTATCCTGTATCATCTGCGGCTGGAATTTCCTCCCTGTTTTTGACTGGATCCCGTCAAGATGCCATGAACCTAAACATCATTTGTGTTAAGCTTATGACAAAAATTTCCGATTGGTTTTTGTTTAAATCGGAAAATTTCCCCCCCCAGAAAAAAGCCGGTATGACACAATCCCGTCACACCGGCTTTTTGAAAGTTTATTTAGCGTTTACTGAATTCGGGTGCGGCTTTTCCTCAATGAGATCGCGCCCTTCATGGTGATGATGCCACCAATTACCAAGGAAGAGCAGGATTGGTGCGGCAATGAAAATTGACGACGATGTCGCAATAATCACACCGACGACTATTGGAACGGCAAAATTATGAACAGCACTACCGCCCCAGATCGCCATTGGCAGCATCGCAAGAACAGTGGTCGTTGAGGTGAAAATACAACGGATAAGCACCTGATTGATCGACATGTCGACCAATTGTCGCAAGGCCATCTTTTTATAGAGCCTCATATTTTCACGCATACGGTCATAAACCACCACTTTATCGTTGACCGAGTAGCCGACAATTGTGAGAAGCGCGGCAATAGCCGTCAAATTGAAATCTAGCTGGAATAGCGCAAAGAAGCCGACCATTTTCGTTGTGTCAAGAACAATGGTGACAATAGCACCGACAGCAAAGAACCATTCGAAACGCCACCAGATATAAAACATCATGGCAATGGATGCGAGAACGACAGCGGTGAATCCGGCTGTTGCAAGTTCACCTGAAACTTTCGGGCCGACAACTTCGATCTGGTCAAAGGTGACATCAGGGTAGATTGTCTTGACAGCAGTTTTCAGTTTTTCAATAGCCGCAGTCTGTTGCGCTTCACCACCATCCTGCTGTTGCACTCGGATGAGCACTGTGTTCTGGTTGGAAACATTTTGCAGGGCAATTTCACCTAAGCCCAATTGTCCCAATGTCGAGCGCAACGTCGCGAGATCGGCAGGGGCCTTGGTGGTAATAGCCATCTGGCTCCCGCCCTTGAAATCAATACCAAAATTAAGGCCCGGCTTGAAGAACAACACGATTGACGCAATTGACAGGAAAATGGAAACACCGATGCCGATGAAGCGCGCATTCATGAAATGGAAATTGGTGTGCTGGGGAATGAATTTGAAAAATGAATGGATGTGCAATTTGCTAATTTTCCATTCACGCACAACCCACGACATAATGATACGCACGATGGTGACATCGGTAAACAAAGAAATGATGATGCCAAGAAGCATAGTGACAGCAAAGCCGCGTATCTGACCGGTGCCGAACCACAACAGCAAAACTGTGGCTATAGCAGCCGTCACATTCGCGTCGATAATGGTTGAAAACGCATGTTTGAAGCCACGGTCAAGCGCGGCCATAGCACCCATGCCCTTTTCGCTTTCTTCACGGATACGCTCATTGATAAGAATGTTCGCATCAACCGCAATACCAATTCCGAGAATGATACCGGCGATACCGGGAAGTGTGAGCGTTGCACCAATGAGACTGAGCGCCGCAAAAGTAAGAACAGTATGAAGGGCAAGTGCAATATCGGCGATAATGCCCCATAGCCCGTAAAGAAGGAAGATAAATAAAGCCACGAGGAAGAAACCGGCAATACCGGTATAAAGCCCCATTCTGATTGCATCCGCACCGAGATCCGGACCGACAGTACGTTCTTCTATCACTGTCAAAGGAGCAGGCAGTGCGCCGGCACGTAACAATGCAGCAAGAGTGGATGCTTCTTTGGGAGTGAAATTACCGGTAATTTGCCCGCTACCGCCAGGTATGACGCCTTGAATGACAGGAGCTGTCAGAACTTTGTTATCAAGTACAATCGCAAACGGCTTTCCAATGTTTTCTCGTGTAATTTGAGCAAATGCTTTTGCACCGATTGTGTTGAGCTTGAAAGAAATAAGCGACTTGCTGGGGATTTGAGGGTCAAAGCCGGCTGAAGCATCGGTTAACACACTGCCATCAATCGAGACTTGATCGTAAATAGGAAAACGCTGTTTTTCATCGGTATAACCGGGCAATATTGAAACGCCGGCAGGCGGATTTTCCATATCAACATTGGTGGGAACAAGGTGGAATGTCATTTTCGCGGTGGTTCCCAAAAGGTCGCGCAATTGCTTCGGATCCTGCAATCCCGGCAATTGGACTTCAATGCGATCAAGTCCTACTTTTTGAATGCTCGGTTCGGCTACGCCGACCTGATCGACGCGTCGACGAATAATTTCAAGGCTTTGGTCAACAGCATTGTTTACGCGATATTTAATACCTGCATCAGTCAGAAAGACGCGGATTGCATCATTTTGTTCAGTGACCTCTATATCGGATGCCGATGCGCGGAATGCGCCTGCCGAAATAGGAGTCGCTAATTCTTTCAAAGCAGTCAATGCGGTTTGGCGCTGACCCGCGTCAGGAATGACGGCAACAATCGAATCGCCGATCATACGGACACTGGTTGACTGGATTTGCTTTTCGCGAAGTTTACCGCGGACATTATCAAGAGCGGTACGTAATTGATCGCGCTTGAGTGACTTGGCATCGACTTCGAGAACGAGCGAAGAACCACCTCTAAGGTCAAGACCCAGAACAACTTTTGTATCCCGCATGAATGATGGTAAATATTCGAGCTGCTTTTCCGTCAACAGGTTAGGTAGTGCAACCAGAATTCCCAAGAGAAGAATGACAAAATATAAAGTTGTTAGCCAGCGTGGTGTTCGCATAAGATCCATCCAATAATTGGCACCTAAAAAATAAGTTCTATATTACGATTTGGTTCAGATAAGAACCTTCTTTTTGAAGTTTTCAACATTTAGGCGG